>NZ_JBNFNZ010000266.1:0-3598 GCF_057364525.1 Aeromicrobium sp. PFPM2_SD2 | reverse complement strand
CGGTCGCCGTGCTCGCCGGCACCGACGCCGCGTACGGGGAGTGGGGGCGCCGAGCTCGTCGCCGCGCTCCGCGAGGCCGGCGCGACCCGCGTCGTCCTGGCCGGGAAGCCGGCGGCGGTCGACGCCGAGCTGGACGACTCCGCCGCGGCCGGGCTCGACGCCCTGGCCTTCCTGCGCCGCACCCGAGAGGCACTCGCATGAGCATCCCGAAGAGCTTCGCCGGACTCCCGCTCGACCCCGAGCAGCCGGCGCGTCCGGACGCCGCCGCGTTCGCGGCCGCGACCCAGGGGCACCAGGCGTGGTCCTCGCCCGAGGGCATCGACGTCAAGGGCCTCTACACGGCCGCGGACGTCGAGGGCCTGGACGCGCTGGACACCTACCCGGGCCTGACGCCGTTCCTGCGCGGCCCGTACCCGGCGATGTACACGACGCAGCCGTGGACGATCCGCCAGTACGCGGGCTTCTCCACCGCCGAGGAGTCCAACGCGTTCTACCGGCGCAACCTCGCCGCCGGGCAGAAGGGCCTGTCGGTCGCGTTCGACCTGGCGACCCACCGCGGCTACGACTCGGACAACCCGCGCGTCGTGGGCGACGTGGGCATGGCCGGCGTCGCCATCGACTCGATCTACGACACGCGCACCCTGTTCGACGGCATCCCGCTGGACAAGATGAGCGTCTCGATGACGATGAACGGCGCGGTGCTGCCGGTGCTGGCGCTCTACATCGTGGCCGCCGAGGAGCAGGGCGTGAAGCCCGAGCAGCTGGCCGGGACCATCCAGAACGACATCCTCAAGGAGTTCATGGTCCGCAACACCTACATCTACCCGCCGGCGCCGTCGATGCGGATCATCTCCGACATCTTCGCCTTCACCGCCCAGCGGATGCCGCGGTTCAACTCGATCTCGATCTCCGGCTACCACATGCAGGAGGCCGGAGCGACGAACGACCTGGAGCTGGCCTACACGCTGGCCGACGGCGTCGACTACATCCGCGCCGGCCTCGACGTGGGCCTGGACATCGACGCGTTCGCGCCGCGGCTGAGCTTCTTCTGGGCCATCGGCATGAACTTCTTCATGGAGGTCGCCAAGCTGCGGGCGGCCCGCGCCCTGTGGGCCCGCCTGGTGCGCGACTTCGACCCGAAGAACCCCAAGAGCCTGAGCCTGCGCACCCACAGCCAGACGTCCGGCTGGTCGCTGACCGCCCAGGACGTGTTCAACAACGTGGGCCGCACCGCGATCGAGGCGATGGCCGCGACGCAGGGCCACACCCAGTCGCTGCACACGAACGCGCTCGACGAGGCGATCGCGCTGCCGACCGACTTCAGCGCCCGCATCGCGCGCAACACCCAGCTGGTGCTGCAGCAGGAGTCGGGCACGACGGACGTCATCGACCCGTGGGGCGGGTCGTACTACGTCGAGCGGCTGACCCACGACCTGGCCAACCGGGCCTGGGCGCACATCCTGGAGGTCGAGAAGGCCGGCGGCATGTCCAAGGCCATCGAGGCCGGCATCCCCAAGATGCGCATCGAGGAGGCCGCGGCCCGCACGCAGGCCCGCATCGACTCCGGGCAGCAGGCGGTCATCGGCGTCAACACCTACCGGCTGGCCGACGAGGACCCGCTCGAGGTGCTCAAGGTCGACAACAAGGCGGTCTACGCCTCGCAGGTGGCCAAGCTCGAGCGGCTGCGCGCCGAGCGCGACGACGACGAGGTGCGCCGCACGCTCGAGGCGCTGACCCACAGCGCCGAGCGCGGCGCGTCCCGGGACGGCTCGCTCGACGGCAACCTGCTCGCGCTCGCCGTGGACGCGGCGCGGGCCAAGGCCACGGTCGGCGAGATCTCCGACGCGCTGGAGAAGGTGTACGGACGCCACCAGGCCGTGATCCGTACGATCTCGGGTGTGTACCGCTCCGAGGCCGGTGGCGCCGGCAACGTCGAGGCCGTCATCGAGAAGACCGAGCGCTTCGAGGAGGCCGAGGGCCGCCGGCCGCGCATCCTCGTGGCCAAGATGGGCCAGGACGGCCACGACCGCGGGCAGAAGGTCATCGTGTCGGCCTTCGCCGACATGGGCTTCACCGTCGACGTCGGTCCGCTGTTCTCCACGCCCGAGGAGGTCGCCCAGCAGGCCGTGGACGCCGACGTCGACATCGTGGGGGTCTCGTCGCTGGCCGCCGGACACCTCACGCTCGTCCCGGCGCTCAAGGACGCGCTGGCCGAGCTCGGCCGCCCGGAGATCATGATCGTCGTCGGCGGCGTCATCCCGCCCGACGACGTCCCGACGCTGCTCGAGATGGGGGCTGCGGCGGTCTTCCCGCCCGGCTCGGTCATCGCCGACTCGGCGCTGGACCTGCTCGACAAGCTCTCCGCGCAGCTCGGGCACTGAGCCCGTGGCCCGGACGATCGACGTCGCCGAGCTCGCCGAGGGCGTCCGCGCCGGCCGGCGGGCGGCGGTGTCGCGGGCGATCACGCTCGTCGAGTCCCGTCGCGCCGACCACCGTGCGCAGGCGCGCGACCTGCTCGCCGCCCTGACCCCGGACGCCGGGGGAGCGGTGCGCGTGGGCATCTCCGGCGTCCCCGGCGTGGGCAAGTCGACGTTCATCGAGGCGCTCGGCATGCACCTGGTCGGTCGTGGGCAGAAGGTGGGCGTGCTCGCCGTGGACCCCTCCAGCGTCCGCACCGGCGGCTCGGTGCTGGGTGACAAGACGCGCATGGCGCAGCTCTCGGCGCACCCGCAGGCGTACATCCGCCCGTCCCCGACGGCCGGCACGCTCGGCGGCGTCGCCCGGGCCACGGCCCAGGCCATCACGGTGCTCGAGGCCGCCGGCTACGACGCGGTGCTCGTGGAGACGGTCGGGGTGGGCCAGTCCGAGATCACCGTCGCGGGGATGGTCGACAGCTTCCTGTTCCTCACCATCGCCCGCACCGGCGACCAGCTCCAGGGCATCAAGAAGGGCATCCTGGAGATCGCCGACGTCATCGCCGTGAACAAGGCCGACGGCGAGCGCGTCACCGAGGCGAGGGCGGCGGCCAAGGAGCTGGCCGGGGCGCTGCGGCTCGTCCACGCCGGCGGGCAGGGCTGGGTCCCGCCGGTGCTGACCTGCTCGGCGGTCGAGGGCACGGACATCGACACGGTCTGGCAGCGCGTGGTGCGCCACCGCGAGTTCCTCGGGGTGGCCGGGCTGCGCGAGAAGCGGGCCCAGCAGCAGCTCGACTTCGCCTGGGCGCTGGTGCGCGACGAGCTCGAGCAGCGGCTCACGAGCGACCCCGACGTGCGCCGCGTCCGCGACGAGGTGCGCGAGCAGGTGCTGGCCGGGCGGATGCCCGCGGCGACGGCCGCCGACCGCATCCTGGAGGCCTGGGACGCGTGAGCGGCCGCCCTGAGATCCGACGGGCGGATTGGGCCCGGTGCGATAGCGTTCGCCCGTGCGCCTGAGCCGTGTTCTCCTCCTGTCCTGCTTCGCCCTGGGCGTCGCCGCGATCGTCGCGCTGCTGCTCTCCGCGGACCGTCCGGCCGTCGGCCTGCTGACCGCCGCGCTGCTCGCGCTGGCCGCCTGGCTGTCGGTGCGGCTGCGGGTGCTGGGGCAGCAGCTGACGGCCGTC
>NZ_JBNFNZ010000265.1:0-3601 GCF_057364525.1 Aeromicrobium sp. PFPM2_SD2 | reverse complement strand
CGGCCGTCGACGAGCGCGACGGCCGCGTCCGCCTGGCCGGCGAGGAGTGGTCGGCCCGGACGGCCGAGCGCGACCTCGTCATCGACCCCGACGCCGACGTGGTCGTCGTCGCCATCGACGGCGCGACCGCCGTCGTCCAGCCCGACCCCGACCCACGAAAGGGGCCGTGATGCTCGGCTCAGCCGTGACCGTGGCCGTCGTCCTGCTCGCCATCCTCGCGGTGGCGGTCGTGTCGATGACCGTCAAGATCGTCCCGCAGGCGCGCGCCGGCATCGTCGAGCGCTTCGGCAAGTACCGCACCACCCTGTCGGCCGGCCTCAACATCGTCGTGCCGTTCATCGACAAGGTGCGCTACAAGATCGACCTGCGCGAGCAGGTCGTCTCGTTCCCGCCGCAGCCAGTGATCACCGAGGACAACCTCGTCGTCTCCATCGACACGGTCATCTACTTCCAGGTGACCGACGCGGTGGCCGCGACCTACGAGATCGCCAACTACATCCAGGCGATCGAGCAGCTCACCATGACGACGCTGCGCAACATCATCGGCGGCATGACGCTCGAGCACGCGCTCACCAGCCGCGACCAGATCAACTCCGGCCTGCGCGGCGAGCTCGACGGCGCGACCGGCCGCTGGGGCATCCGCGTGAACCGGGTCGAGCTCAAGGGCATCGACCCGCCGCCGTCGATCATCGACGCGATGGAGAAGCAGATGCGTGCCGAGCGCGACAAGCGCGCCGCGATCCTCACCGCCGAGGGCGACCGCCAGTCGGCGATCCTCACCGCCGAGGGCGAGAAGCAGTCGGCCATCCTCACGGCCGAGGGCGACCGGCAGGCGGCGATCCTGCGGGCCCAGGCCGACCGCCAGGCCGCGATCCTGCGGGCCCAGGGCGAGGCCCAGGCCATCGAGGCCGTCTTCCAGGCCATCCACGACGGCAACCCGGACCAGAAGCTGCTGTCGTACCAGTACCTGCAGATGCTGCCGAAGATCGCCGAGGGCGAGGGCAGCACGGTGTGGGTCATCCCGGCCGAGCTGACCGAGGCGCTGGGCACCATCGGCGGCGCGATCGGCAAGATCCCGGTCGACGGCGGCGGCAGCAAGCGGCGCGTCGACCTGGACGAGGAGGTCGTGGACGAGCAGGCCTCGCAGACGTCGGCGGCCGTCGAGGAGGCGCTCGAGGCGGCCAAGGAGGCCGAGGCCCCCGGCCTGGGCACCCCCGAGAAGTAGTCACCCGGGTTCGGCTCCGCCGAGATTCGTGAGGAAGTCGACCCCGTCCAGCGCGGACGGGGTCGACTTCTTCACATCTCGCGGCGGAGCCGCGCTCGGGTGCGGGTCAGTGCTGGTAGGTGCCGTGCAGGATCGCCCGGCCCAGGGTCTTGAACGCCAGGTTGAAGCCGACGACGGCGGGGGAGACCGAGGCGTCGACGCGAGGTCTCCTCGCCGACCGCGTGGACGACGAAGAAGTAGCGGTGCGGCTGGTCGCCCTGCGGCGGGGCCGCGCCGGTGAAGTCGAGCGACCCGGCGTCGTTGCGCACGTGGAAGGCGCCGCCGGGCAGCGTGTCGTCCGAGGCGCCGGCCCCGGCGTCCAGGCTGGTGACGGACGCCGGCAGGTCCACGACGGTCCAGTGCCAGAAGCCGGACACCGTCGGCGCGTCCGGGTCGAAGCAGGTGACGACGTAGGACTTCGTGCCCTCGGGGGCGCCGCACCACGAGAGCTGCGGCGACGTGTTGCCCAGGGCGCCCACCTGGTCGTCCTGGAGCGGCTGACCGTCGGTGACGTCGTCGCTGGTGACGGTGAAGCTCGCGACGGCGGGCAGGAGCGGGTACGGGTCCGGGGTGACGGGTCGGTCGAGGCTCATGCTCCGTACGCTAACGGCGTGGCTGCGATCGTGACACTGGACGACCCGACCGACCCGCGGCTGCGCGACTACACCGACCTGCGCGACGTGCACCTGCGCAAGCTGCTGGAGTCCGAGCGCGGGATCTTCCTGGCCGAGGGCGAGAAGGTCGTCCGGCGGGCGCTGGAGTCCGGGCACGAGGCGCGCTCGTTCCTCATGTCGCCGCGCTGGCTCGAGCCCCTGGCCGACCTGCTGGAGGCGAGCGACGCGACCTGCTTCGTCCTGCCCGACAGCGCGATCGAGCAGCTGACCGGCTTCCACGTGCACCGCGGCGCCCTGGCCGCGCTCGAGCGCCGGCCGCTGCCGTCCCCGCAGGACGTCCTGCGCGACGCGCGGCGGGTCGTCGTGCTCGAGGACCTGGCCGACCACACCAACGTCGGCGCCGCCTTCCGCAACGTGGCCGCGTTCGGGTTCGACGCCGTGCTGCTCTCGCCGCGCTGCGCCGACCCGCTCTACCGGCGGGCGGTGAAGGTGGCGATGGGCACGGTGTTCTGGCTGCCGTACGCGCGCATCGACGACTGGTACGCGGCACCCGACATGCTGCGCGAGGCCGGCTTCACGACCTACGCGATGACGCTGGCCGACGACGCCGTCCCGCTCGACCAGGCCCCGCCGGCCGAGCGGACCGCGCTGGTCTTCGGCTCCGAGGGGCACGGGCTGTCCCACCGGTGGAGTCGGCCGCGGACCACCGCGTGACGATCCCGATGGCGCCGCAGATCGACTCGCTCAACATCGCCGCGTCGGTGGCCGTCGCCTGCTGGCAGATGCGCCCCACCGCGCCCTGAGCCTCGTCGACGGGGCTTCGGCGGGCTCGGCCGGCGCGGGTCAGTCCTCGTCGGTGGCGGGGGAGACCGGCCAGTCGTCCGGGTAGTGCTCGGCGACCTGCTCGTGCTGCTTGTAGAGCTTCTTGCGCAGCCGGTTCGGGACGCGGTCGCCGAACACCGTGCCGTGCAGGTGGTCGGTCTCGTGCTGCAGGCAGCGGGCCAGGACGCCCGTGCCCTCGAACGCGACGGGGTCGCCGTTCTCGTCGGTGCCGGTCACCCAGGCCCGGTCGGGCCGCGCGCACTCGACGAACGCGCCGGGCAGCGACAGGCAGCCCTCGTCGTCGGGGTCGAGCTGGCGGTCGGCGCCCTCGGGGAGCGTGAGGACCGGGTTGCAGACGACGCCGGTGACGCGCTCGTGGTCGGCGTCGGGGCAGTCGAAGACGAAGACCTTGAGGTCCCGGCCGACCTGGTTGGCGGCCAGGCCGACGCCATTGGCCGCGTACATCGTGGCCACCATGTCGGCGACCAGGGTGCGGAGCTCGTCGTCGTACGTCGTCACGTCGCGCAGCTCGTGGTGCATGACCGGGGTGCCCCACCGGGTGATGGGCAGGACCTTGCCGCCCTCGGGCAACGGACGCGACTGGCTCGACACACGCTCTCCTTGTTCGTCGTACAGCACCGGTGAGCCTATCGAAGCGCCTGCGGGGCGGCGCCCTGGACCGGGGGCCGCACTTTCGGATACTGTCGGTATCTGACGTTGTCACGCGACAGGAGCCCGCATGCCCGTGCGCACCGACCCCCTGGCCGCCGGCCTGGCCGTCCCTCAACCGGCTCGCCGGATCGGCGATGCTCGACCGCCTGCGGCTGCGCAGCTCCGCCGAACGGGGCGGTGTACCACGGCGCCCGTGGCGGGTTCGCCGTCGCGACGAAGGCCGGCCGCG
>NZ_JBNFNZ010000264.1:0-3608 GCF_057364525.1 Aeromicrobium sp. PFPM2_SD2 | reverse complement strand
CGGGTGAGTGATGCGCGCGCGTCGCCTCGGTCGCGCGACCGGCTTCTCGTTCGGCGCGCGGCCAACTTCTCGCGCTTCCTGGTGCGGGTCACCGGAGAGCTGCCGGGGGCGTTCCGCGAGCGCGTCCGGGCCGGCGGCTCGCTCGCGTCGCCGCGCCGGGAAGAGACCGGACGCCCGCCGGGTTGACGTCGGTGTGCACGCAGAGCTGAAGGTTCCCCAGGGCAAGCTGGTCGTCGTCGACCTCGAGGTGACCGAGGGGAGGATCGCGGACGTCCGCCTGTCCGGCGACTTCTTCCTGGAGCCGGACGAGGCGCTGGGCCACATGTCCGACGCCGTCGAGGGGATGCCCGCCGACGCGTCGCTGGCCGAGATCGAGGCGGCGGTCGAGACCGCTCGCGGCGACGCCGTCATGGTCGGGTTCGACCCGCGCTCGATCGCCATGGTCGTGCTGCGCGCCCTCGGCCGGGCCACCACCTGGAGCGACCACGCCTTCGAGCTGGTCGAGACCGGCCCCCTGCACCCGGCCATGCAGATGGCCGTCGACGAGGTGATCGCCCAGCAGGTCGGCGCCGGCGAGCGCGGCCCGGCGCTGCGCATCTGGGAGTGGGCCAGCAACGCGGTCATCATCGGCTCGTTCCAGTCGCTGAGCAACGAGGTCGACCTGGAGGCGGCGGCGCGTCACGACACCACCGTCGTACGGCGCATCTCCGGCGGTGGCGCCATGTTCGTCGAGCCGGGCAACACGATCACGTACTCGCTGTACGTCCCCGGCACGCTCGTCGAGGGCATGAGCTTCATCGAGTCCTACGCCTTCCTGGACGCCTGGGTCGTCCGCGCGCTGCGCGAGCTGGGGGTCGAGGCCGACTACAAGCCGGTCAACGACCTCGTCTCGCCCGCCGGCAAGATCGGCGGCGCCGCGCAGAAGCGGCTCGCGTCCGGCGCGGTGCTGCACCACGTGACGATGTCCTACGACATGGACGCGGCCAAGATGCTCGACATCCTGCGCATCGGGCGCGAGAAGCTCTCCGACAAGGGGCACGTGAGCGCGGCCAAGCGGTCGACCCGATCCGCTCGCAGACCGGCCTGCCGCGCGAGGACGTCGTCAAGGCGCTCGTCGAGCACTTCGACCGCGAGAACGGACCGATCGCCCGCACCGAGCTCGACGCCGAGACGTGGGCCCGGGCCGAGCGGCTCGCGGAGTCCAAGTTCTCCGACCCTGCGTGGCTGGCCCGCGTCCCGTAGTTGGATGGGGGCCGTGAACGCCCCGTCGACGTCCGCCCCGCCCGCCCCGAGGACCTGCCCCTGGTGCTGGCCGTCTTCCACGCCGTCGACCTCGACACGGCCGGCGAGACGCTGATGGACGCCGTCGACCTGCAGGGCTTCTGGGCCGACCCCACGTTCGACGCCGCCCACGACACCCGGCTGGTGCTCGACGGCGGGCGGCCCGTCGCGGCGGGCTTCCTGTTCGCGAACGGGTTCGCCCGCGTCGACGTCGTCCCGGACGCCTGCGGCCGGGGCCTGGGCACGGTGCTGGCCGACTGGGTCGAGCAGCGTCAGCGCGAGCGCGGGGGACGCCGCTGCGAGCAGGAGGCGTTCGAGACCGACGCGCGCACGCGCGGGTTCCTCGAGGCACGTGGCTACGTGCCGGCCCACGAGTCCTGGTCGCTGGAGCTGCCCGCGGACGCCACGATCGCCCAGCGTCCGCTGCCCGACGGTGTCACGGTGCGGCCGATGCGCGCCGGCGAGGAGCACGCGGTGCACCGGGTCGTCGAGGACGCGTTCAACGAGTGGGAGGGTCGCGCCCCGCGCGCGTTCGAGAGCTGGAAGGCGCTGGTGCTGGACCGCCCGGGCACCACCGACGACCACCTGCTCGTGGCGGTGGCGGGCGACGAGGTGGTCGGCGCCTGCGTCGGCATGGACGGCGAGAGCGACGACGAGTACTGGGTCGCCCAGCTGGCGGTGCGCCGCGACCAGCGCGGCCGCGGCATCGCCCAGCAGCTGCTGGCCGTGTCGTACGCCGCCGCCCGGGCGCGCGGCCGCACCCGCGGGCGGCTCGACACGGACTCGCGCACCGGCGCGCTGAGCCTCTACGAGCGCCTGGGCATGCACGTCACGCTGAGCTTCCAGAACCTCCGCCTCGACCTCTGACCCTCACCCCGCGACGCCTCCGGCGAGATGTGGGGAGAAAAGCACCACGAACCGCCATTCCATGGTGCATTCCTCCCCACATCTCGGGGGAGCCGGGCTCGGGTGAGGCCCTGGTCAGGGGGCCGGGCAGGCGAGGTGCGTGCTCAGGACGGCGGCCGCGCGCTCGCCGATGCGGCGGTGCGCGGCGGTGTCCGGGTGCAGCCGGTCGGGCAGCGGCAGCTCGTCGTGGTCGGCCGGTCCGTACAGCGCGGGCCGTCGACGAGGTGCAGGTGCGGGTCCTGGGCCCGGCGCGCTCCACGACGTCCGCGAGCGCGGCCCGGACGGTGCGCAGGGTCAGGCGTCCCGCGGCGACCTCGGCCGGGTCGCCGGTCGCGACGAAACGCAGCGTCCCGTCGCTCAGGTCGAACGCTCCCGGACCCGGCGTGTCCTCGTGGATCGGGCAGTACAGCGGCGTCATGACGAGCAGCGGGACGTCCGGGTGGCCCTCGCGGATCGTGTCGAGGAAGCCGTGCACCGCGGGCACGAGCGCCCGCATGCGCATGACGTCGCTGTTGACCAGGTTGATCCCGATCTTCACGCTCACGAGGTCCGCGGGGACGTCGCGCAGGGTGCGGGCCACGAACGGGTCGAGCAGCGCGCTGCCGCCCAGCCCCACGTTCGTCAGGTCGAGCCCGGCCCGGGCCGCGGCGACGGACGTCCAGGTCGCGGTCGGGCTCGTCGCGTTCGAGCCCTGGCTGATCGAGCTGCCGTGGTGCAGCCAGCGCGGACGCCCGCCGCGCGGCACCGCGTGCACCTCCGCGTCGGCGCGCAGGCCACGAGCTCGGTGCTCTCCTGGTGCGGGAGCCAGACCTCGACGAGCTTGTCGGCGGGGTCGAGCCCGTCGACCCGCACCGTGCCCGGCTCGCCGCGGTGGTGCTCGACGCCGCCGGTGCGCGGGTCGAGCACCATCCGGTCGCCGGCCGCGACGGTCTGCTGGGCGACCAGGCGTCCGTCGACGAGGACGTCGTGCTTCCCGAGCGGACGGGGCGGGACGCCGGCGTACTCGCGACGGGTGGGCAGGACGTCCAGCTCGACGGCCGTCGCCGTCGTGCGGAACGCGAGACGCACGCCGGCGGGCTCGGCCTCCACCATCGCCACCTGGGGGTCGGAGCTCTGCTCGCGGGCCCAGCGCGGCAGCCGGTGCGGGCGCAGCCCGCGCTCGGTGCGCTCGAGGTCCAGCGCGCCGTGGACGAGGTCGTCGGTGAGCTGGACGGGGACGAGGGTCATGACGGCTCCGGATCGGTCGGGTCGGGGGAGGGCCAGGCGCGGCAGCAGCGCGTCGAGCGCGTCGAGGCTGCGGGCCCACGACGCCGAGGCGTCGGGGCGGGAGTGGCTGAAGCCGCCGGCGAGCTCGAGGTCGACGAACCCGTGGACGAGGCTGCCCAGACAGCCGGACGGCGTGGGTCCTCGTCGTCCCCGAC
>NZ_JBNFNZ010000263.1:0-3611 GCF_057364525.1 Aeromicrobium sp. PFPM2_SD2 | reverse complement strand
GGCGGTGCGCGGCGTGCGCAAGGCGACGGCCGACGCGATGGTGCGCTCGGCGTTCACCGCCCCGCACGTCACCACGTGGGTCGACGCCGACGTCACCGCCACGGTCGACCTGGTCGAGCGGCTGCGGGCCGACCGCGCCTACGACGGCGTCCGCGTCACCCCGCTCCTGCTCGTGGCCAAGGCGGTCACGCTCGCCCTGCGCCGGCACCCCGAGCTGAACTCGTCATGGCGCGAGACCGAGGAGGGGGCCGAGATCGTCCGCCACGACGGCGTGCACCTCGGCATCGCTGCGGCCACCGACCGCGGGCTGCTCGTGCCGGTGGTGCGCGACGCGGAGCGACTCGACGGTCCCGGTCTGGCGGGCGCGATCGGCGAGGTCGTGGCGCTGGCCCGGTCGGGCAAGGCCCAGCCGGCCGACCTGTCGGGCGGGACGTTCTCGATCACCAACATCGGCGTCTTCGGCATCGACGGCGGCACGCCCATCCTGCCGCCGGGCCAAACCGGCATCCTGGCCACCGGACGCATCACGAAGCGCCCGTGGGTGGTCGGCGACGACGTCGTGGCCCGCCACGTCATGACCCTCGCGCTGACCTTCGACCACCGCGTGGTCGACGGCCAGCAGGGGGCCGGCCTGCTCGCCGACGTGGCGGCGCTCCTGCACGACCCGGGCACGGCGCTGACCTACTAGCCGGTGAGGCGCGCCGCCGCGCCGCTCCTACGATGGTCGGGTGAGACAACCGTCGGAGAGGGACAGCGCGGCGGCGTACCTCGTCTGGGCGGTCGGTCTCGCGGTCTACTTCCTGGCCGTCTTCCACCGCTCGTCCCTGGCGGTGGCCGGCCTGGCCGCCGCCGAGCGGTTCGACATCACGGCCGCGCAGCTGTCGACGTTCACCATGCTCCAGCTGGTCGTCTACGCCGGCATGCAGGTGCCGGTCGGGCTGCTCATCGACCGCTTCGGCGCCCGGGCCGTCATGGTCACCGGCACCGCGGTCATGGCGCTGGCCCAGGGCGGGTTCGCGCTGGCGGAGTCCTACCCGACGGCGCTCGTGGCGCGGATCTTCGTCGGCCTCGGCGACGCGATGACGTTCACCGCCGTCCTGCGCCAAGTCAACGAGTGGTTCTCGCCCCGGCGCATCCCGCTGGTCACGCAGCTCACCGGCGTGGTCGGCCAGGCCGGCGCGCTCGTCGCCGCGCTGCCCATGACCTGGGCGCTCTCGCACCTGGGCTGGACGAAGGCGTACGGCCTCGCCGCCGTGCTGGGCGTGGTCATGACCGTGCTGGCGGCGATCGTCATCCACGACACCCCGCAGGTGCGGTCCCTGCGTGGTCCGGCCCTGTCCTGGACGACGGTGCGCGACGGCGTCGCGCGCTCGTGGGCCGAGCCCGGCACGCGCACCGGCTTCTGGGTGCACTTCACCACGCAGTTCAGCGGCACCGCCCTGTCGATGCTGTGGGGGTACCCGTTCCTGGTCCGCGGGGAGCACCTGAGCCAGACGCAGGCCGGCCTGCTGCTGACGGTCATGGTGCTGGCCACCATCAGCGCAGGGCCGGTGATCGGCGCGGTCGTCGCCCGTCACCCCTGGTACCGCTCGTCCCTGGCCATGGCCGTGGTGCTGGCCATCGCCACGGTCTGGACCGTCGTGCTCGTCTGGCCCGGCGACGCGCCCGCCTGGCTGCTCGTGCTGCTCGTCGTGGTCGTCGGGGTCGGCGGACCGGCCTCGATGATCGGGTTCGACCTCGGCCGGTCGTTCAACCCGTCCGAGCGCCTGTCGACGGCCACCGGGATCATCAACCAGGGCGGCTTCCTGGCCAGCCTCGTGCTCGTCGTGGCGATCGGCCTCGTGCTCGACTGGCGCACCCCGGGCGCCAGCACCGCGTACACGCCCGAGGCGTTCCGCTGGGCGATGTCGTGCCAGTACGTGCTGTGGACGCTCGGCGTCGTGCAGATCTGGCGCAACCGCCGCCGCGCCCGGGCCGTGCTGCTGGAGCAGGACCCGGACGCGAAGCGCCGCATGACCGGCCTGGGTTGAGCCCGCCGGCGCCCGACACGACGAGAGGGACCCCGCACCGGGCGGGGTCCCTCTCGTCGTCGGTGCTCGGCTCAGGCGGCCGGGCGCACCATCATGATGTTGGTCGGACCGTCCTCGGTCAGCTCGCCGACCTTGCGGAAGCCGCGTCCGGCGTGGAAGGCCAGCGACCCCTCGTTGTGGTCGTAGACCTCCAGGGCGATCGGGCGCTCGCCCTCGACGGCGTCGTACAGCCGCGACGCCACGCCCTTGCGGCGGTGGTCGGCCGACACGACGATGCGGTCGAGGTAGACGTAGTCCTCGAGCCGGTCCTCGAACCAGCGGTAGCGGCTGGAGTCGTACGGCGTGTCCGGCGGCAGGGTGATGACGAAGCCGGCGATGTCGCCGTCGTCCTCCATCACGAGGGCCTGGTCGGCCAGGTCCACGAGGGCCGCGGCGCTGTCGAGGTCGAGCGGCCCGACGCCCTCCAGGGCGTCCTGGTTGAGCTCGACGATCGTCGGCAGGTCGGCGTCGGTGATGGGTCGGATGGTCGTGGTCTCTGTCATGACTGGGCTCATCGTTCGACTACGTTATGTCACATTCCGGCGGTACGCGAGTCGAGGCGGGCCGAACGGGACTCAGCCGGCGACGTCGAACGTCAGTCCGGTGGCCCGCTCCGAGGCGGCCCACAGCTGCCGGGCGAGCTCGGGGTCACGGGCCAGCCGGGTCGACCCCGACGGGTCCCGGACGGCCGCGCGTCTGCCCCGGTCCGAGCGGTCCCAGGTACTCGCCGCCGACCAGCGTCGGATCGGTCGCGGCCATGAGCAGCGGCCAGGCGCCGGCCTCGGCCGACTGCGACACGAGCCGCGAGACCTGGTGGACGCCGGACGTGACCAGCCGCGAGCGGCCCATGCCCAGCCCGGTGCGGGTCAGGTTCGTGCTCGCGATGCCGGGGTGGGCCGCGACGCTGACGACGCCCAGTCCGGCCGCCTTGACCCGTCGGTCGAGCTCGAGGGCGAACGACAGGTTGGCCAGCTTGGACTCCGCGTACGCACGCCAGCGGCGGTAGGGGCGCGGGGTGCCGCCGCGGCTCAGGACGCGCAGGTCCAGCGTCCGGGCCCGGGTGTGGGCGAGCGAGCTGACGGTGACGACCCGGGCGTTGCTGGCGCGCAGCAGCGGCCACAGCCGCGCGGCCCAGGCGAAGTGGCCGAGGTGGTTGGTGCCCATCTGGAGCTCGAACCCGTCGGCGGTGCGGCGGAACGGCGGGATCATGATGCCGGCGTTGTCGATGAGGACGTCCACGCGGTCGAACCGGTCGAGCACGTCCTGGGCGGCGCGGCGGACGTCGGCCAGGTCGGCCAGGTCCAGCGACACGGTCTCGACCGACACGGCGGGCACCTGGCGCCGCAGGTCGGCCACGGTCGTCTCCGCCTTCGCGGCGTGACGCGCGGTGACGACCAGGTCGGCGCCGTGCCGGGCCAGCTCGAGGGCGGTGTGGTGGCCCCAGCCCCGCCGGTGACTCCCGTCAGGAGGACGCGTCGGCCGGTCAGGTCGCCGATGTCGGCGCTCGTCCAGGTCATGGCGCGACGCTACCGGGCCGACGCC
>NZ_JBNFNZ010000262.1:0-3611 GCF_057364525.1 Aeromicrobium sp. PFPM2_SD2 | reverse complement strand
GACACGCGCCCGCGCTCGTCGTCGCCCACCGAGGTGACGAGGCGGACGTCGTGCCCCAGCCGGGCCAGCCCGAGCGCGACGTTGGCCGGGCTCCCGCCGGGGCGCTCGACGCGTGTGCCGTCCGCCCGCACCAGGACGTCCACCAGGGCCTCGCCGACGACCGTGATCATGGCGCTCACCTTACGAGCGGCCGGCGCGCTCAGCCGAACGTGCGGGGCCCGAACTCCGGCTCGGTGCCGGCCGTCCCGGCCTGACGGGCGATCTTGGTGTTGGGCGACTTGAACATGCGCGACTGGAGCCGGCGCTCCAGCCGGAACGCCTCGCGGACGCTGCCGCGGCGGGTGGCCAGCACGAGCCGCTTGGTCGCGGCGACCGAGTCCGGGGAGCGGGCGATGATCTGCTCGGCCAGCTCCAGGGCCGCCGCGTGCGGGTCGTCGCCGACGCCCGTGGCCAGGCCCAGCTCCGCGGCCCGCTCGCCGCTGAAGACCTCGCCGGTCAGCGCGAGCCGCAGGAGCACGTCGGTGCGCAGCAGCTCGCTGAACGGCACCGTGCCGCCCATGTCGGGCACCAGGCCCCACTTGGCCTCGAGGATGGACCACTTCGCGTCGGGCGTCGTGAACCGGAAGTCGGCGTTGGCGGCGAGCTGCAGGCCCGCGCCGAAGCAGTGGCCGTGGACGACGGCGATGACCGGCACCGGCAGCGAGCGCCAGACCTCGTTGACGCGCTGGAAGTCGTTGGCCCGCCTGGGACCGGCGAAGAACATCCGGGCGACGCGCTTCTTGTCCTGGAAGGCGGCGGCGAAGTCCAGGCCGGCGCAGAACGAGCGTCCGTTGCCGCTCAGCACCACCACGCGGACGTCGCGGTCGCGGGCGAGCGTCTCGCCGGCCTCGATCAGCTCGGCGATGAGCTCCAGGTCGAAGCCGTTGAGCTTGTCGGGCCGGTTCAGACGGACGTGGGCGAGGGGTCCGGCGTGCTCCACCTGGACGCGTGACTCGGTCATGCCGGCACGTTACCCGGCGGTAAGTTCGCGCGTCCAGCCCCGGGATTCCAGGGCGTCCGAGACGGTGAACAAGTTCTGCGCAAGAAACTTCTTCAACCTCCTTGCGCTCGTGAACAGGTTTTGAGTAAGTTCTGAACAGGTTTTGGAAGCGGGCGTCGACCGGACGCCCATCACCTGGGGGAAAGAAGGACGCCATGGTCAACGTCAACCGTCTGCCGATGCCGCTCATCGAGACCTACGAGTGGCAGTACGAGGGTGCGTGCAACAACGCCGACCCCGACACCTTCTTCTCGCCGGAGTTCGAGCGCGGCCCGCGTCGCGCCGCTCGTGAGGCCAAGGCGAAGTCCTTCTGCGCCACGTGCCCGGTCATCCAGGAGTGCCGCGAGCACGCCCTCTCGGTCCAGGAGCCCTACGGCGTCTGGGGCGGCCTGACCGTGAACGAGCGCGCCGAGATCCTTGCCGGTCGCAAGGCTGCCTCCCAGCCGCTCGCTTCCTGAGACCAGTCCGGCCCGTCGCGGGCATCAGGGGGGCTCGCGACGCGCCGCACTCGAGGCCGCGGTCGATCCATCGGATCGACCGCGGCCTTTCTCATGCCCGGGGGGCTAGCCGGAGACGGCGGCGCGCAGGGCGGGCAGCACGTCGGCCAGCGAGCGTCCGGACTCGAGCACGAGGACGGCCGGCGGCGCACCGTCCTGGACGACGAAGACGTCGGCCACGAGCTGCAGGGCCTGGTCGATCTCGATCATCGGCTCGTCGCACTCGCCGCGCAGCCAGCGCCGCAGCACGTGGTTGTGCGCCGACACCACGGCGGCGGCCATGAGCTCGGCGCGCAGCGGCGATCCGTCGGAAGGCACGTCGTAGCGGGTGATGTACTGCCGGAACAGCCGCTGGTAGCGCGCCACCATGGCGATCTCGCGCTCGCGCAGGGCCTGGATGCTGCTGGTCAGGCGGTAGCGGCGCCGCGCGTGCTCGCCCTCGCTGACGTAGTGCACGAGCACCGTCTTGATCGCCGCACTGACCGCGTCCAGCGCCGAGCGCTGGGTGGACGCCTCGAGGCCGCGCCGGATGTCGGCCAGCATCTGGTCGTGGTCGGGGAAGAC
Source organism: Aeromicrobium sp. PFPM2_SD2 (assembly GCF_057364525.1). Lineage (NCBI taxonomy): Bacteria > Bacillati > Actinomycetota > Actinomycetes > Propionibacteriales > Nocardioidaceae > Aeromicrobium > Aeromicrobium sp. PFPM2_SD2. The sequence continues at coordinate 1,511 of NZ_JBNFNZ010000262.1, read as the reverse complement.
CACCGACTCCTTGGAGCCGAAGTAGCGGAAGAACGTGGACCGGCTGACCTGGGCGGCGGTGGCGATGTCGTCGACGCTCGTCTGCGCGTAGCCGTGCGCCGCGAACAGCTCCATCGCCGCCTGGACGATGCGGTCGCGGGCGTCGGTGCTCATGCGTCCATCGTGACGGATCCGGTCGCTCCGCTTGACGAGACTTGAGCCACACGTAACACTGCCGTAATGACACTCAGTGTCGTGCTGTGAGACTCAGTTCTAGTGAGGGGTTTTCCCGATGGCCGTCGCCCTGTCGTCCCGCACCACTCGTCCCACCATCGCGTCGCGCTACTTCGCGTCGTCGCCGCACCGCCGGCAGGTGCCCGGCGGCTGGGGTCCGTACGGCACGTTCCACGCCCGGGAGGTCGGCTCCCCGACCACGGCGTGCGGCATGGCCGCGATCGAGTGGAAGGTCTTCTACGACCAGGGCTTCACGGCGGTGAACCCGCAGGCCTGCCGCGACTGCATCCAGGTGCTCTACTTCCCCGCGCAGACCGCCTCGGCCTGACCCCCGGCCCCTCCAGACTGGCGTCATGAGCGTGCGCCGGGTCGCCACCAACGGGATCGAGCTGTCCGTCCGCGAGGAGGGCGAGGGTCCGCTGGTCGTCCTCGTGCACGGGTTCCCCGAGCTGGGGCACTCCTGGCGTCACCAGGTGCCGGCGCTCGTCCGGGCCGGCTACCGCGTGGCCGTGCCCGACATGCGCGGCTACGGGGCGTCCGACGTCCCGCCCGGCCCCGAGGGGTACGACGCGCTGACGCTCGGCCGCGACCTGACCGGCTACCTCGACGACGTCGGGGAGGAGTCGGCGGTCTTCGTGGGGCACGACTGGGGCGCGAACGTCGTGTGGCTGCTGGCCACCGGCCAACCCGAGCGGGTGCGCGCCGTCGCCGGCCTGAGCGTCCCGTTCACGCCGCCGACGGCGTCGGTGCCGACCGAGGTCTTCCGGCGGCGGCTGGGCGAGGACTTCTACATGCTGTGGTTCCAGGAGCCCGGCGTCGCCGAGGCCGTCCTGGAGGCCGACGTCCGCCGCACGCTGAGCACGACCGAGGTCTGGGGCGAGGACTGGGGCCGCCGCGAGGGCGAGGACGTGAGCCGCCCGCGCTGGATGACCGAGGACGACCTCGACGTGTACGTGCGGGCGTTCGAGCGCACCGGGTTCGCCGGCGGCCTGTCGTACTACCGCAACCTGGACCGCAACGCCGAGCTCACCCGCGACTGGACCGACCGCCGGGTCACCCAGCCGGCCTTCTTCCTCACCGGCTCGCGCGACCCCGTCGCGCTGTTCATGCCCGCGCAGGCGATGGACGGGTGGGTCACCGACCTGCGTGCGAGCGTCGTGCTGGACGGCGCCGGCCACTGGGTCCAGCAGGAACGGCCCGACGAGGTCAACGCCGCGCTGCTCGCCTGGCTCGGCGAGGTCGCGCCGGCCTAGCCGCCGCGCCCGGTCCTGCGACGCAGGGCGGGGCCCGCGCCGAAG
>NZ_JBNFNZ010000261.1:0-3612 GCF_057364525.1 Aeromicrobium sp. PFPM2_SD2 | reverse complement strand
TGCCGGTCGCCGCCGCGGCCCTCGGCGCCGGGCTGCGCGCTGGGCGTCGCCGGCGCGATCTTCCAGCGGCTGCTCGGCAACCCGCTCGCCTCGCCGGACTTCGTCGGCGTCTCGTCCGGCGCCAGCCTCTTCGCGGTCTCGATGATCCTGCTCGGCGGCGGCGCCGGTCTGGTGGTGTCGGCGTCCGCGCTCGTCGGTGCGGTGGTCACCGCCGTGCTGGTCTACGTGCTGGCCTTCCGCGGCGCGGTGAGCGGCTACCGGTTCATCCTCATCGGCATCGGCGTGCAGCAGCTGTGCACGTCGATCATCAGCTACGTGATCGCCCGGGCCGACGTGTACGAGGCGCGCGAGGCCATGACCTGGCTCGTCGGCTCGGTCGGCCGCGCCGGCGACACCGAGCTGACCGTGCTCTGGGTCGCGCTGGTCGTGCTCGTGCCGCTGGCCCTGGTGCTGTCGCGCTCGCTGGCCACGCTCGAGCTCGGCGACGACGCCGCGAAGGCGCTCGGCATCCGCGTCGAGCGGTCGCGCCTGGTGCTGCTGGCCGTGTCGGTCGCGCTGACCGCCGTCGCCGTCGCGGTCACCGGGGCCGCTGCTCTTCGTCGCGCTGGTGGCCGGTCCCATCGCCCACCGGGTGCTCGGCCCGGCCGCGTCCGGCGGCCTGCTCGCGTCCGGACTGGTGGGCGCGATCGTGCTGCTCGGCGCCGACCTGGTCGCCCAGAACCTCCTGCCGACCCCGCTGCCCGCCGGTGTGGTGACCGGTCTGCTGGGCGCCCCCTACCTCATCTGGCTGCTGGCCAGCGTCAACCGGGAAGGACGAGGCGGATGACGCGCTCTCCCCACTCGCTGCGGGCCGAGGGCCTGAGCCTGGCCTACGACGACCGCACGGTCGTCGACGACCTGGACGTCGAGCTGCCCGACGGCGCGATCACGGTCATCGTCGGCGCCAACGCGTGCGGCAAGTCGACCCTGCTGCGGGGCCTGGCCCGCCTGCTCAAGCCGCAGGCCGGTCGCGTCCTGCTCGACGGCTCGTCGGTGCACGACATGGCCAGCAAGGACGTCGCCCAGGTGCTCGGCCTGCTGCCGCAGACCCCTTTGGCGCCCGACGGCATCACCGTCGCCGACCTGGTGGGCCGCGGCCGCTACCCGCACCAGGGCTTCTTCCGCCGCTGGACCGCCGAGGACGACCGGGCCGTCGCCGCGGCGCTCGAGGCGACCGGCACCGCGGAGCTCGTCGACCGGCGCGTCCAGGACCTGTCCGGGGGCCAGCGCCAGCGGGTCTGGATCGCCATGGCCCTGGCGCAGGAGACCGACCTGCTGCTGCTCGACGAGCCGACGACGTACCTGGACATCAACCACCAGGTCGAGCTGCTGGACCTGCTCACCGACCTCAACCGGGCCGAGGGCACGACCGTCGTGCTGGTGCTGCACGACCTCAACCTGGCCTGCCGCTACGCCGACCACATCATCGCGATGAAGGGCGGGCGCATCGTGGCCGAGGGCACGCCGTCCGACGTCGTGGACGCGGCGCTGGTCAGCGACGTGTTCGGGCTGCCGTGCCAGGTGGTGCCCGACCCGGTGAGCGGTACGCCGATGATCGTCCCGCGCGGACGCCACCATGCGGGACGGCTGGTGTCCGCGACGCCCGGCAGCGCGGACGCGTCGTAGAGTCACGGCCGTGACGACCGACCCCGCCCCGACCGCCCCCGGCGTCGTCGAGGCGGTGTCGCTCTCGCCGCGGCACGGGTTCAGCAAGCAGAACGCGTTCGAGGTGCGCCTCGTCGCCGGCCTCGGCATCGAGGGCGACGCGCACGCCGGTCCGACGGTGCAGCACGTCTTCGACCGGCGGCGCGACCCCGCCCGGCCGAACCTGCGCCAGGTGCACCTCATCCACGCCGAGCTGCTCGACGGGCTGGCGGTGCAGGGCTTCGACGTGAAGCCCGGCGACCTGGGCGAGAACCTGACGACCCGCGGCGTCGCCCTGCTCGACCTGCCCGCCGGCACCCGCCTGCACGTCGGCGACGAGGTGGTGCTCGAGCTCACCGGGCTGCGCAAGCCCTGCGTGCAGATCGAGCGGTTCCGCACCGGCCTGCTCAAGGCCGTCGTCGACCGCGACGAGTCCGGAGCCGTGGTGCACAAGGCCGGCGTCATGAGCGTCGTCCTGACCGGAGGCGTCGTGCGTCCGGACGACGTGGTCACCGTCGAGCTGCCCGCCCTCCCGCACGAGCCGCTCCACGTCGTCTGAGGCCTCCGGCCCGGTCAGGCCCGCCATCGTCCGTCGTCCTTCCACTCTCCGTCGGGTCCGCGGGTCTGGACGTGGCCGTGCTCGTCGCGTCGGAACTGCCAGCCCTGTTGATGGGCTTGGTGGTGGTGTCGGGGGCAGAGCAGGACGGCGTTGTCGAGGTTCGTCTCGCCACCCTGGCTCCAGGGGATCGGGTGGTGGACCTCGGACCAGGCGGGTGGTCGATCGCACCCGGGGGCGACGCAGCCGAGATCTCGCAGTCCGATCGCGGTCTTCTGGTGCTTGCTGAACAGCCGCTTCGTCCGTCCGAGGTCGAGCGGGACGCTGTTGCCGTCGAGGACGGCGGGGATGATGCCGGCTGAGCAGGCGAGGCGTCGGGTCTCGCCGGACGACAGCCGGGTGCCGGTGGCGATGGTCGCCGCGGCCAGGCCGTCGCGAAGATCCTTGAGCTGCACGCCGACCACCAGGGTCGCGGCGGTGGTGCCGGACTGGGGGCAGGCCGTCGACGGGCATCTTCTCGATCAGGTGGGCGAACGCGTGGCCCTGACGCTGGTTCTGCGTCCCTTCGACCGGCTCAGTGACCGGCGACTCGCCCTGCCGTGGGGCGGTGAACGCGTCAAGCATCGTGCGGAGCATCTCGGCCTGCAGGTCGGGGAGGGTGAAGCCGCCGCGCCAGGTGCCGTCGCGGTCGTCGACCATCCAGAGCGACGTCCGCTCCCACGCGCGGGCCTCCTCGGCTTCGAGCGACTCGATCTCGAGCCGGTCGACCTCGGGCTTGGGTGCGTAGACGTCGGCGATCCGCTTGGCCCGGCGGGACAGGTCCTTCGCGCTCAAGGTCTGGGCAGCCGCGATCAGCGTCTGCTCGCACCGGTCGCGATGTTCTTCGGGCACCCCACGCAGGGTGTTGACGATCAGGGCCGCCTGCCACTCGGTGATGAGACCGTCCGCGAGCGCCTTCTCCGTCGCCGTGCGCTCACCGAGTGCCTCGGCCAGGCGCACCTGACGCCCGGCGGCCCGCCGGTCACGGCCGAAGTCGCGGGCCAGCAGGTCGGCGGTGCCGGTGGACCCGCCAAGACCCACCGGCACCAGCGCGTCCACCGCCCGGACCGCCGCAGCGGAGTGCGCCGCCAATCTCGCCTGGAGCCGCTGGATCCGCATCGCGGTCTGTCGCGCCTGCATCGGCGACTGATCCAGGTACGCCGTCGGATCAGCCCCGTCGAGAGCGCGCTCGAGCTCGTCCAGGAACGCCAATGGCGACTCCGTGTGCACGAGCTCAGCGACCATGATTCCCCCGAATCGAACTGATGTTCCCATCGTAGGCGCCGCCACCGACAAGGACGAGGCTCCGACCGGTGCTGTGGATCGACCGATTC
>NZ_JBNFNZ010000260.1:0-3630 GCF_057364525.1 Aeromicrobium sp. PFPM2_SD2 | reverse complement strand
CGACGAGCCGGCTCGGCGAGCAGGTTGCGCGGCGATCGCCTCCGCGGCCTCCGCGCGCGCCCCCTCGTCCCGGGCCGCCCGTCGCGAAAGCGTTTGGGCTCTTACGTCCTGCTTGTCCACGGGATCGACGCTAGCCTGACGGCGATGAACGGACTCGAGGCAGCACAGCGCAAGATGCGGGACGCGGGGATCGCCGACCTGGCGATCGACGTGTTCTCGGACTTCTACGGCAAGCTCGCGGGCGGCGCGACGGGGATGATCCCCGAGGCCGACGTCGAGCCGCTCGACGGCGTCGACCGGGCCGCCGACCTGGAGGTCTCGGTCGAGCAGCAGCGCGCCGCCGCCGACGTCACCGCCGTCATCAAGCTCAACGGCGGCCTGGGCACGTCCATGGGCATGGATCACGCGAAGTCCCTGCTGGAGGTGCGCGACGGACGGTCGTTCCTCGACCTCATCGTGGCCCAGGTGCGCGGCGTGCGCGAGGACCTCGGCGTCCGCCTGCCGCTGGTGTTCATGAACAGCTTCCGCACCAGCGACGACACCCGTGCCGTGCTCGAGCGCTACCCCGACCTGGCCGTCGGCGACCTGCCGCTGGAGTTCCTGCAGAACCGCGAGCCGAAGCTGCTCGAGGACGACCTCACGCCGGTCGAGTGGGACGACGAGTCGCTCACCTGGTGCCCGCCCGGCCACGGCGACCTCTACACGGCGCTCGTCACGTCCGGCGTCCTGGACACGCTGCTCGAGCAGGGCTTCCGCTACGCCTTCATCTCCAACGCCGACAACCTCGGCGCGTCGCCGGACCCGGCGATGATGGGCTGGTTCGCCGCCTCCGGGGCGCCCTACGCCGCCGAGGTCTGCCTGCGCACGCCCGCCGACGTCAAGGGCGGCCACCTGGTCGTGCGCAAGGCCGACGGACGCCTGGTGCTGCGCGAGACGGCGCAGACCCCCGACGAGGACGCCGACGCCGCCGCCGACATGACGCGGCACCGCTACTTCCACACCAACAACCTGTGGTTCGACCTGCAGGCGCTCAAGGCCCGGCTCGAGGAGCGCGGCGGCGTGATGGGCCTGCCGCTCATCCGCAACGTCAAGAACGTCGACCCGAAGGACCCCTCCTCGCCCAAGGTCGTGCAGATCGAGAGCGCGATGGGCGCCGCGGTCGAGGTCTTCGACGGCGCCACGGCCATCGAGGTGCCGCGCTCGCGCTTCCTGCCGGTCAAGACGACCAACGACCTGGCCCTGCTGCGCTCGGACGTGTACGACGTCGCCGAGTCCGGCCACGTCACCGCCGTCGTCGACGAGGTGCCGCTGGTGCGGCTGGCCAAGCCGCACTACGGCACGATCGGCGCCTTCGAGCAGCGCATGCCGCAGGTCCCGTCGCTGCGCGAGGCCCGCTCCCTCACGGTGCACGGCGACTGGACGTTCGGCTCCGGCGTGAAGGTCGTCGGGGACGTCGAGCTGCCCGACACGGGCGGTCCGGAGCGCGTCGCCGACGGCGAGGTGCTGGCGGACGACTAGGCTGCCCACCATGTCCTCGGACGACGAAGCCACCGGCGCCGTGCCCTCGACCGGCGCGACGTCACCGACCTCGGCGGACGCCGCCTCGAGCGGACCGCGTGCGCGTCCGCGACCGGCCAGCATCCCCGACGGCGTCCTGACGGTCGAGGACCACCTCGAGATCATCCTGCGCGGCACCGGTCCGCTGGAGCCCTACGACCAGCCGCTCGTCGACTCGCTCGGGCTGCCGCTGGTCGAGGACTTCGTCGCCCAGCACGACCTGCCGCGCTTCGACAACTCCGCGATGGACGGCTACGCCGTGCGTGCCGAGGACATCGCCGCGGCGTCGCGCCACGAGCCGGTCGTCCTGCCCGTGGTCGGCTCCGTCGCCGCCGGGTCGGGCAAGCCGTTCGCGATCAGCGCCGGCACCGCGGCCAAGATCATGACCGGCGCCGCCATGCCGCGCGGGGCCGACACGGTCGTCCCGTACGAGCTGACCGACCGCGGCACGCAGCGCGTCTCGATCGGCAGGGCGCTGGAGTCCGGCAGCAACGTGCGCTGGCACGGCGACGACGTCAGCGCGGGCGAGACCGTGCTGCCCGCCGGCACCGTCCTGGGCCCGCGCGAGGTGGGCCTGCTCGCGTCCCTGGGCGCCGGACGCGTCCCGGTGCGTCCCCGCCCGCGCGTGGTGATCATCTCCACCGGCAACGAGCTGCGCGAGGCCGGCCAGCAGCTCGAGCACGACTCGATCTACGACGGCAACAGCCACATGCTCGCCGCCGCCGTGCGCGCGGCCGGGGCGATCGCCTACCGCGTGGGCGCCGTCGACGACGACCCCAAGGCGTTCCGCCGCCTGCTGTCCGAGCAGCTCGTCCGCGCCGACCTCGTCGTCACCACCGGCGGCATCAGCGAGGGCGACCACGACGTGGTCAAGGCCGCGCTGTCGGGCATGGACGACATGTTCTTCCACCCCGTCGCGATGCAGCCCGGACGCCCGCAGGGGTTCGGCCGGGTCTTCGACGAGCGCACCCCGCTCATCGCGCTGCCGGGCAACGGGGTCTCGGCGTACGTCTCGTTCGAGGTGTTCGTCCTGCCCGCCATCCGCCGGCTCATGGGCCTGACGCCGTACCGCCGGCCGATGGTCCACGCGGTGCTCGCCTCGGACCTGACGTCGCCCCCGGGCAAGCGCCAGTACGTCCGCGGCTTCTTCGAGGTCACCCACCGCGGCGCCAAGGTCACGCCGGTCGGCGGCCGCGGCTCGCACCAGGTCGGCGGCCTGGCCAAGGCCAACGCGCTCATCGTCGTCGGCGAGGACGAGACGGCGCTCAACCTCGGCGACACCGTCCGGACGCTCGTCCTGGACCGACAGTTCTGAGGCGAAGGCGATGAGCGAGCCGACCGAGCCGCGCCTCACCCACGTCGACGAGTCCGGCGCAGCCCGGATGGTCGACGTGACCGCCAAGCAGGTCACCGCCCGCACCGCCACCGCCCGCGGGCTCGTGCAGACCACGCCCGAGGTCGTCGCTCTGCTGCGCGGCGAGGGCGTGCCGAAGGGCGACGCGCTCGCGGTCGCCCGCGTCGCCGGCATCATGGGCGCCAAGCGCACCCCCGACCTCGTGCCGCTGTGCCACCCGCTCGCGATCAGCGGCGTCGAGGTGGAGCTGGAGGTCGTCGACGCCGGCGTCGCGATCGAGGCCACCGTCCGCACGGCCGACCGCACCGGCGTGGAGATGGAGGCCCTGACGTCGGTCACGGTCGCGGCGCTCACGGTCGTCGACATGGTCAAGGCGGTCGACAAGCTGGCTCGCATCACCGACGTCGAGGTGGTCGCCAAGTCTGGCGGCAAGAGCGGCGACTGGCGGCGCGAGGACGTCCGATGAGGGCCGCGGTCGTCGTCGCCAGCAACCGGGCCGCCGCCGGCACGTACGCCGACACCACCGGGCCGCTCCTGGTGGACGCCCTGCGGCGCTGGGGTTTCGAGACGCCCGACCCGGTGGTCGCGCCCGACGGCGAGCCGTTCGGCCGCGCGCTGGACACCGTCCTGGCCGCCGCGCCCGCGCTCGTGCTCACGACCGGAGGCACCGGCGTCAGCACCCACCGACCGGACGCCGAGGAGACCCGGCGCCGGCTCGA
>NZ_JBNFNZ010000259.1:0-3634 GCF_057364525.1 Aeromicrobium sp. PFPM2_SD2 | reverse complement strand
GCCGCGCTGCCGCAGGCCGAGGGCCGCGTGGTCGTGCCGGCCGGGCTCTCGTTCGACGTGCCCGGTGCCACGGTCGACGACGGCAGCCTGGGCCCGTACCAGCTGGACTCCACGGTCGCGGTCGTCACCGAGGCCCGCGTCGGCATCGCCGAGACCGGCACGATCGTGCTCGACCACGGTCCCGGCCAGGGCCGTCGCGCGATCACCCTGGTGCCCGACTGGCACGTCTGCGTCGTCCGCGCCGGCCAGGTCGTCGTCGACGTCCCCGACGCGATCGCGCTGCTCGACCCGGCGCGTCCGCAGACCTGGATCAGCGGCCCGTCCGCGACCAGCGACATCGAGCTGAGCCGGGTCGAGGGCGTCCACGGCCCCCGCACCCTGCACGTCGTCGTCGTCGACTGAGGCGCGTCGTTTCCTGCCCGCCGCGCTGAGCGGTGAGCCAGCAACCCTTCGACCGGGCGGCGGTGAGCCTGCAACCGAACGAGGGCCTCGTACGGTTGCCGGCTCACCGCTCGCCGGGGGTGGACGCACGAGGGGCCCGCACCGTCGTCGGTGCGGGCCCCTGGTCGTCGCGAGGTGGTCAACGCCAGCCGAGGGCGGGCGCGACGTGCTCGAGGATGCTCTCGATGACGTGGGCGTTGTAGTCGACGCCCAGCTGGTTGGGCACCGTCAGCAGGAGCGTGTCGGCCTCGGCGACGGCGGTGTCCTCGCGCAGCTGCTCGATCAGCTGGTCCGGCTCGGCGGCGTACGTCTTGCCGAAGCGGGCCTTGCCGCCCTCGAGGAAGCCGACCTGGTCGTCGCCGCCCGAGCCGCCGAAGTACGCGTGGTCGCGCTCGTCGACGAGGGCGAAGATGCTGCGGCTGACCGACACCCGCGGGGTGCGCTCGTGGCCGGCCTTCGTCCAGGCGTCGCGGAAGCGCTGGATCTGCTCGGCCTGCAGCTCGTGGAACGGCACGCCGGTGTCCTCGGTGAGCAGCGTGGAGCTCATGAGGTTCATGCCCTGCTCGGCCGCCCACTCGGCGGTCGCGCGGGAGCCGGCACCCCACCAGATGCGGTCGCGCAGGCCGGGGGAGTGCGGCTCGATGCGCAGCTTGCCCGGCGGGTTCGGGAACATCGGGCGCGGGTTCGGCTCGGCGAAGCCCTCGCCCTTGAGGATCTCCATGAGCACCTGCGTGTGGCCGCGGGCCATGTCGGCGTCGCTCATGCCCTCGGGCGGCTCGAAGCCGAAGTACTTGTAGCCGTCGATCACCTGCTCCGGTGATCCGCGGCTCACGCCGAGCTGCAGCCTTCCGCCGGAGATGAGGTCGGCCGCGCCGGCGTCCTCGGCCATGTAGAGCGGGTTCTCGTACCGCATGTCGATGACGCCCGTGCCGAGCTCGATGCGGCTCGTCCGCGCGGCGGCCGCGGCCAGCAGCGGGAACGGCGAGGCGAGCTGGCGCGCGAAGTGGTGCACGCGGAAGTAGGCGCCGTCGGCGCCCAGCTCCTCGGCGGCCACGGCCAGGTCGACGGACTGCAGCAGGGCGTCGGCGGCCGAGCGCGTCGCCGACTGCGGCGACGGCGTCCAGTGGCCGAACGAGAGGAACCCGATGTTCTTGGTCACGCCTGCTCCAACGCACGACGGACGTCCACGATTCCGGACCCCTGTCACGACGGCAGACGCTTAGGGTAGCCTCACCTTTCGTGACCACGGCCCTGAGCGGAGACGCGCTCGTCCTCGCCTACCAGCGCTCCGTCGTCGTCCACGGCGTGTCCGTCCGGCTCGAGCCCGGCCAGGTCACCGCGCTCGTCGGCCCGAACGGCAGCGGCAAGTCCACCGTGCTGCGCTCGCTGGCCCGGCTGCACCGCGCCGAGTCCGGCGACGTCCGGCTCGACCGGGCGGGGGAGCCGCTCGACGCGCAGGCCATGACGCCGCGCGAGTTCGCCCGCCAGGTGACGCTCCTGTCGCAGTCGCGCCCGCACCCGTCCGGCCTGTCGGTGCGCGAGGTCGTCGCGTTCGGCCGCCACCCGCACCGCAAGCGGTTCGCCGGCCTCACCGACGCCGACCGCACCGCCATCGACGACGCCCTCGACATCACCGGCGTCGCGCCGATGGCCGACAAGGGCGCCCACGAGCTGTCCGGCGGCGAGCTGCAGCGCGTCTGGCTGGCCACGTGCCTGGCCCAGGACACCGACGTCGTCCTGCTCGACGAGCCGACCAACCACCTCGACCTGCGCTACCAGGTCGAGACCCTCGACCTCGTGCGCGACCTCGCCGACCGCGGCACCGCCGTCGGCGTCGTCCTGCACGACCTCAACCAGGCCGCCTCGGTCGCCGACCACGTCGTGCTGCTGCACGGCGGACGGGTCCGCGCCGCCGGCGAGCCGGCCGACGTGCTCACCGCCGAGCACGTCGCGGACGTCTACGGGCTGCCCGTCGACGTCAGCACGTCCCCCGAGACGGGACGCCTGCGCATCGAGCCGCGCAGCCGTCACCACCTGCGGCAGCGCTGAGCGCCGCCGTCCCACCACGAAGGAACCGATGAACAACCGACTCGTGCGCGCCGCCGTCGCGGCCGTGACGCTCCCCGCCCTCCTCGCCGCGTGCGGCACGACCGACACCGCGGACGACGCCACGCCGGCCGCGTCCAGCTCGGAGTCCTGCGCCGACGACAGCACGAAGACGTCGACCGAGCCGGTCTCGCTGACCGACTCCTTCGGCCGCAAGGTCGAGCTCGACAAGCCCGCCGAGCGCGTCGCCGTGCTCGAGTGGCAGCAGACCGAGGACGTCCTGAGCCTGTGCGTCAACCCGGTCGCGGTCTCCGACGGCAAGGGCTTCACGCTGTGGGACGAAGCCGAGAAGCTGCCGGCGGAGTACACCGAGATCGGCACGCGCGGCGAGCCGAACCTCAACGCGCTCTACGGCGCCAACCCCGACCTGATCATCATCGAGGCGTACACCGCCGAGGACGAGATCATCAAGCAGCTGGAGAAGCAGGACGTCCCGGTGCTGGCCACCAAGGGCGCGGACGGCGCCGACCCGATCAAGCAGATGAACGCGACCTTCGACCTCATCGCGCAGGCCACCGGCCGCGAGGAGCGCGCCGAGGTCGTCAAGGGCGAGTTCCAGGACACGCTGGCCGAGGGCAAGAAGGCGCTGGCCGACCTCGACGCGGCCGACAAGAAGTTCGTCTACTTCGACGGCTACGTCCAGGGCGGCAACGTCAGCCTGCGCCCGTTCGGCCAGGGCTCGCTCATGGGCGAGGTCGGCGAGGCGCTCGGCCTGGAGAACGTCTGGACCGGCGAGGTCGACCCGGCCTACGGCCTGGGCCAGACCGACGTCGAGGGCATGACCGCCGTCGGCGACGCGAACCTGTTCTACACCGGCACCGACGACCCCGAGTCCGACGACATCAACGCGCTGCTGCAGAAGAACGACATCTGGACGTCCCTGCCGGCCGTGAAGGAGGACCGCGCCTACGCCTTCCCGTCGGGCATCTGGACGTTCGGCGGCCCGCGCTCGGCCCAGGCCATCGTCGACGCCTACGTCGACCTGCTGACCGACTGATCCGATGGTCCAGGTGCACGACACGGCAGCCCGCCCGACTCCCTCGCCGGAGGCCGGGGCGGGCTGCCGCGGCGTCGGTCTCGGCGGCCG
>NZ_JBNFNZ010000258.1:0-3642 GCF_057364525.1 Aeromicrobium sp. PFPM2_SD2 | reverse complement strand
TGCCCTTCTCGCGCTCCAGGCCGAGCTGGTTCTGCCGGTCGAGGTCGAAGCGGGCGCGGACGAGCCCCTTGACCAGGTGCCAGGTGTCGGTGCGGGCGCTCGCTCGAGCCGTGGTACAGCGCCGAGCGCCAGTCCAGCCCCTCGTCCTCGTCGACGGTCTGCGGCGCGGTCTCCCGCGGCACGAAGAACCAGCGCACGAACGCCGAGACCACGTCGGTGACGGCCGACCCCACGCCGATGAGCGTGACGATGGCGTACACGGTCAGGACGCAGTTGAGCGCCAGGAAGAACGCGGTCAGCCAGTTGGCGTGCTCGACCTCGCGCCACAGCAGCACGCCCCACAGCATCGCCACCAGCACCGGCATGAGGATCGACCAGGCGGGCGCCGCGGTGCGGTTGCGCACCTTCGGCGTGCGGGCGAACGGGATCTTCTGCCCGCTCAGCGCCTGGCTGAGCGACTTCAGGACGCCGGACAGGTTCACCGACAGCAGCACCAGGTTGAACCCGTAGATGCGCAGCACGTCGGTGCGCTTGTAGCCGGTCGCGTGCAGGTCCGAGGCCATCGCCAGGAAGTACGGCACGCCCATGAGCACGACGAGCGGGCTGAGCAGGCGCTGGTCGTAGGGGAACAGCAGCAGGAACAGCAGGCCGACCGTCGCCCAAGTGATGGACGCCATGTAGTTGATGCGCAGCGCGAGCTCCATGAACGTCATGGGCACGCCGCGGGCCTTGCGGATCTTCGCCTGCCGCCACAGCTTGGGCAGGATCAGCAGGCCGCCGTTGGCCCAGCGGCGGCGCTGCACGACCAGCGAGCCCCAGTCCGGCGGGGTGGCGCTGTAGCTGAGCCGCTCGGGGTAGTTCACGAGCCGCCAGCCGTGCATGGCGATGTCGATGCTGGACTCGGTGTCCTCGATGACCGTGCGGTCCTGGATGTAGCGGTGGACCCGGCGGCCCTGCTCGACGGTCGTGACCTGGATGTCCTCCAGCGCCTCGCGGCGGATGAGCGCGTTGGCGCCGACCCAGAACGTCGCGTCGTAGGCGGTGAAGCCCTGGTGCTGGATGTGCTGCAGGTCCGTCGTCGCGCCCGAGAGCCGCTCCAGGCGGGTGGGGGCGCCGCGGTAGGCCGAGTACGGGGTCTGGATGACGGCGACCCGCTCGTTGCCCGGCTGCTCCATCTCGTGCAGCAGGCGCAGGCAGTACTCCGGCAGCAGGATCGAGTCCGCGTCCAGGGTCAGGACGTACGGCGTCATCGGCACGGTGAGGCTCTGCGGGCCGGGGTTCGGCGCGGGGTAGAGCATGACGCCCTCGGGCGTGCTCTCGGCGTCGTACGAGCCGCCCATGAGGCCGAGGTAGGCGTTGAGGTTCATCGCCTTGTTCGACTCGTGCGACAGCGACGCGTACTTCTTGCGCTCGAAGACGTCCAGGTCGGCCGAGAAGATCCACACCAGGCGGCGGTACAGGTCCAGCGTGCGGTGGGGTCCGGGCGGCTCGCCGGCGGCGATGGCCGCCTCGATCGCGTCCGCGGTCAGGGCCAGGTCGTCGGCCAGCGACAGCAGCACCTCGTCGACGAAGAAGTCCGAGACGTGGTCGGGACGCTCCTCGTGGGCGGCCATGTCGGTCAGCCAGTCGACCGCCCAGCGGTAGTGCTCGACGACCTCGTCGTGGTCGCGCGGCTCGACGGCGACCGACTGGTCGAACGCGGCGGTGCGGCGGAACAGCGCCGCCTCGAACCGGGTGCGGGGCACCGACAGGGTCGCCTCGATCTGCGAGGGGAGCTGGCGCGTGGCGGTCAGGCGCTCCAGGACCACCGGGTCGGTGGGGCTCGGCGGGTCGTCCAGCAGGAGCACCACGCGCAGCGACGGCACCTCCTGCAGGGCGGCCGACCACAGCGTCAGGCGGATGACGTCCGGCTCCTCGGCGTACGACGGCACCAGGGCCGTGACCGCCTGCTCGCCGGACGCGAAGTGCCGCTCCAGGGCGGCCCGGGGGACGCGCTCGTGGTCGCGGAAGCGGCGCAGCGCCCCGCGGCGCGCGACGAGGTACATGACCGACGAGAAGCCGAGCGAGCTGAGCACGCCGACGAACAGCAGCGTCTCCATCGTGTAGCTGAAGCCGCCGAAGCCGTGGTCGAGCCGGTTGCGCAGCACGGTCAGCACGAAGTAGGCCAGGCCGGCCAGGACGGTCGCGACGATGGCGGCGCCGGCCATGAGCAGGGACAGGTCGGACGGTCGCGGGTGCTGGCGCGGACGCGCCTGGGTCGAGCGCTCGGCCCCCCACTGGCGTCGTCGGACGGGGGCCTTCGGGGCGACGTCGTTCACGGTGGTGCTCCTGACCGGTCCGGGTCTCGGACCGTGGCCAGTCAACGTCGTGCGAAGGCGACGGACAACCGATTTGGCCGATCCGTGGGGAGGATGTGACCGAGTCGTGGAGGGTTCGGGACGAAGGTCCCGCCCGCCCCCGTCCGGATGGGTCATGCGGACGTGGCCGGGACGGGCGCGTCGGCCAGCAGGACGTCCAGCAGGCGGACGGCGGCGGCCTTGTCCAGCGGGTCGTTGCCGTTGCCGCACTTGGGCGAGTAGACGCACGACGGGCAGCCGTCGGCGCACTCGCACGCGAGCACCGCGTCGCGGGTGACGGTGAGCCACTGGCGGGCGACCTCGAAGCCGCGCTCGGCGAAGCCGGCACCACCGGGGTAGCCGTCGTAGACGAAGACGGTCAGCGTGCCGGTGTCCGGGTGGTGCGCGGTCGACAGCCCGCCGATGTCCCAGCGGTCGCAGGTGGCCAGCAGCGGCAGCAGCCCGATCGCGGCGTGCTCGGCGGCGTGCGCCGCCCCGGGCACGTCGGTCGCGTCCAGGTGGGCGGCGACGGCGGACGCGTCCAGGGTCCACCACACCGCCTTGGTCGGCAGCGTGTGCGCGGGCAGGTCGAGCGGCTCCTCGCCGAGGATCTCGCCCGAGCCGGTGCGTCGGCGCAGGAACGACACGACCTGGTTCGTCACCTCGACGTCGCCGACGCTGATGCGGGCCGGACCCCAGTCGTGCGTGCGCTCCTCGCGGACGATGCGCACGTCGGTCGTGCTGCGGGCGGTGGTCGTGTACGGGGGGTCCTCGCGGTGCACGGCGGCGACGCCCAGCTCGAGGTCGTACTCGTCGACCACCCAGGTGTCGCCCTGGTGGACGTACACCGCCCCGGCGTGGACGGTGGTGTCGGCCGAGCCGGCGTCGACGGTGCCGACGAGGCCGACGTGCTCGCCGTCGCGATCCTGGCCGGTGCCGCCATCGAGGTCGTGGCGCGCCGCCGCGACCTGCTCGGACGCACCATGCTGTCGGTCTCGCAGGCCACCCCCGAGCGCGTCCGCGAGGTCGTCGCCTCCCTGCCCGAGAGCCTGCGCCTGGCGGTGCGGCTGCGCAACGGACGCCGGTCGGTCGTCGTCTGCGGCCCCGAGGCCTCCCTGCGCGCCTTCGAGCAGCGCTGCGACGAGGTCGCCGCCGCCGACAAGGCCGCCCGCGAGAAGAAGCGCACGGGCGGTGCCCCCTTCGCCCCGGTGATCGAGGCGGTCGACGCCCGCGCCGCCTTCCACCACCCCGAGCTCGAGGACGCCGCCGCGCTGGTCGCGGAGTGGGCTGCCGCCTGCGGCCTGGA
>NZ_JBNFNZ010000257.1:0-3643 GCF_057364525.1 Aeromicrobium sp. PFPM2_SD2 | reverse complement strand
CCGCCGCCGAGGAGCGTCCGGCCCGGTGCGGCTCGTGGGTGCTCGCGCCGGCGACGTCGCCACCGCGGTCGAGGCGACCCGGACGTGGCCGTCTACGGCCGACGACGTCACGCCGGCGGCCGCGTCGAGCTGCTGCCGTTCCTGCGCGAGCAGGCGGTCTCGATCACCGCGCACCGGTTCGGCAACCCCGACCCCGCCATGGCCCGGGTGCTCACCGGCGCCTAGGCGTCGGCCGGCGCGTCGCCCAGCAGGTCCCAGAGGTTGCCCCACGGGTCGCGGAACACGCACACGCGGCCGTAGGCCTCCTGGCGCACCGGCCGCACGAGCTCGCAGCCGGCCGCGGCGAGGCGCGTCAGCGTCGCGTCGAGGTCGGGCACGCGCAGGAACAGTCCCACGCGGCCGGCGAACTGGCGCCCGACCACGGCCTCCTGCTCGGCCCCGTCGGCCCGCGCCAGCACGAGGCCGGGGCCGCCGTCGCCCGGACGCACGACGACCCAGCGCTTCGGGCTTCCGTCGGACGTCAGGGACGGCGCGTCCTCGACCAGGTCGAAGCCGAGCGTGCCGGTGAAGAAGGCCAGGGCGCGGTCGTAGTCGTCGACGACGAGGGAGAAGAGCTCGAACGGCATCGGGCCACCCTAGGCGGTGCCTCGGACGGCTCCCGGCAACGACGCGCGTCCGCTCGGCGCGTCTCCCGGATCCGCGCGTCGCCGTCCCTAGGATGGTCGCTGACGCACCATCCGGTGGTCTCGAGGAGGAGGTGGACCATGCGCGAGCTCGAGCTCGTCGGCCTGAGCGACGACCAGCAGTTCCTCGTCGCCCGCGACCCGTCCTCCGGCGAGGAGCTCGCCCTGCGGGCCGACCACCGCACGCTGTCCCAGGTCGCGAGGCTCAGCCGGGCCCCGCGGCCGCGACCCGGTCGATCGGAGACCACGATGGACATGTCACCGCGCGAGATCCAGACCCGAGTCCGCCGCGGCGAGACGCCCGAGGCGGTCGCCGACGCCGCCGGCGTCGACGTCGAGCGCATCATGGCCTACGCCATCCCCGTGCTTGCCGAGCGCGAGTTCATGGTCGAGCAGGCCCGCAAGACCGTCGTCCGCCGTCGTCACGTCGGCGGCGCCAACGTCGTCCTCGGCAGCCTCGTCGACGAGCAGGTCCAGGCCCGGGGCGGCTCGGCCGAGGCGGCCACGTGGGACTCCTGGCGCCGCGAGGACGGTCGCTGGACCCTCACCGTCCTGACCGAGGGCGCGAACGAGCCGGCCACGTTCACCTACGACGTCCAGGGCCGCTACGTGCTGCCCGCGGACCAGGTCGCGCACGACCTCGTCGGCTACCTCGCTCCCCCGGTCTCGCACGAGATGGCGATCGCCGACGCGCTGCGCGACGCCCCGACCCCGGACGCCACGCAGGTCGTCGAGCTCGTCGTCGAGCCCGAGGTCGACCTGCACCCGGTCGGCGTCTCGTCGCTCAAGGCGGCCCGCGACCGCCGGGCGATGGAGCAGATGGCCCTGGCCGAGGAGCAGCTCGCGCTGCCCACCGAGCCGGAGCCGGCCGAGCCCCAGGCCGAGCACGACGAGCCGGTCGAGGACCCGCAGCCCGAGCCCCCGCAGCAGCGTCCCGCCATGGCCGTGCCCGACGGGCTGCCCGACGACGGCCCGCGCAAGAAGCGTCACGAGCGTCGTCGCGTCCCCAGCTGGGACGAGATCATGTTCGGCTCCTCCGGCGACTGACCTCACCCCATCGCGGCTCCGCCGCGATTCGTGAGGATATGGACCTCCTTCGCCTCGAAGGGGGTCCATTTCTTCACACTTCTCGGCAGCGCGGACGCGCGGTGAGGGACGGCGTCAGTCGAAGGGCAGGACGTCGGGCGACAGCGCGGACGCCTTCGCGGTCGCGGCGGTCATGCGGCGACGGTGGTGGCGCCGGCACAGCACCTCGTAGCCCACGGTCGGGGCCGGACGGTCGGGGTCGTCGACGTCGCCGACCACGATCACCTCGCCCTCGGTGACCATCCCGCCGTCCTCGGTGCGGGCGTTGTGCGTCGCCCGCCGGCCGCACCAGCACAGCGCCTCGACCTGCAGCGTGTGGACGCGGTCGGCGAGCTCCATGAGCCGGCGCGAGCCCTCGAACAGCTCGGTGCGGAAGTCGGTGAGGATGCCGAAGGCGAAGACGTCGACCTCGAGCTCGTCGACGATCTTGGCCAGGTCGTCGATCTGGCCGCGGGTGTAGAACTGCGCCTCGTCGCACACCAGGTAGTCGACCCGGCCGCCGCGGGTGAGCTCGTCGACGACGTACGTCCAGAAGCTGAAGTTCTCGTTGACCTCGATGGCCGGGACCGACAGGCCCAGGCGGCTGGAGAGGACGGCCTCGCCGGCGCGGTCGCGCGAGCTGAAGACGCGGCCCTCGCGCCCGCGGGCGCGGTGGTTGTGGTCCATCTGGAGCGCCAGGGTGCTCTTGCCGCTGTCCATCACGCCCACGAACGCCCGAAGCTCTGCCACCCCGCCATTCTGCCAGGGCGGCTCCGCGGTCAGGACGTCGCCACGAGCAGCGGGATGCGCATCTCCGGGCCGGTGATCGAGCCGTGGAAGCCGACCATGCCGATCTCGGAGGGGAAGTCCAGGGTGGCGAACACGCCGAAGTCGCCGAGCGCCGCCACGACCACGTCGCCCACGCGGCCGGCGACCGCGTCGTCGAGCGGGCCGAACCAGTCCTCGAGCCCCTCGTCGCGGGTGCGCACCAGCGCCCGGTCGCCCACCGCGGAGCGCCACCGGGCCGCGACGGCGGACGTCGTCCCGGGCCGGACGTGCAGGTGGCGCAGGCGCGCCTCGCCGGCCAGCACCTCGACGTCGTCGAGCAGGCGCGGGTGGTCGGCCACGTCGAACCGGTCGTCCGGCGGCAGGTCGATCATGCCGTGGTCGGCGGTGACGACCAGCGTGGTGCCGGGCGGCAGCTCCTCGTGCAGCCGGCGCACGTCGGCGTCGACCGCGACGAGCGTGTCGCGCCAGTCCTGCGAGCGGCAGCCCTGCCGGTGCCCGACGTGGTCCAGGCGCGGCTCGTAGGTGTAGACGACCGCCCGGTCGGTGGCCTCGAGCGCGTCCAAGCAGGCGTCCAGCTGCTCCCACTGGTTGTCGATGCCGGTGAACGGCACGCCGTGCTGGCTCACCGCGGTCAGCCCGCTGCCGGCGAACCGGGCCTGGTTGACGACGGTGACGGGGACGCCGGCCGCGTGGATGCGCTCGAGCATCGTGGGGTGCGGCTGCCACTCGCGCGGGTCGACCGATCGTCCCAGGTCAGCGAGTTCAGCCGGCGGTTCGTGCCCGGGATGCGCGACGTGAAGCCGGTGACGCCGTGCCGGCCAGGCGCCAGGCCCGTGCCGAGCGAGGTCAGGCTCGTCGCGGTCGTGGACGGGACGCCGCAGGTGATCGGCTCGCGCGTGGCCAGGCCGGACAGGAACGGGGCGAGGTCGGCGTGCTGGGCGAGCAGGTCGGCGCCCAGGCCGTCCACGAGCACCACCAGGTAGCGCGGAGTCGCGGGCAGGTCGAACGGGTCCGAGCCGCCGGGCAGGCCGAGGCGGTGGGCGATCGCAGGCAGCACCATGTCGAGCGACCGGCCGCCGTAGGGAGGGCAGCAGCGGCGCGTCGGC
>NZ_JBNFNZ010000256.1:0-3649 GCF_057364525.1 Aeromicrobium sp. PFPM2_SD2 | reverse complement strand
CGCATGCCCCCATCGTCCACTGCAGGCAACCGCAGGCGTAGCGGGGGCGTGCGAGGGGCGGCACTCAACCAACAAAAATTATGACGAAAGGAGCGTATTTGTCATAACGATCATTATCGGCGCGTGTTGCGGGCGGGTCACCAGAGACCGAGGACGGACGATTCATCGCCCGCGTCCCCCGGGCCAGTGATCGAATCGCCCTGCTGCAAGATCCGCTACAGGGCCCACTCGACGAACACGTGATACGCCGACGCGGCGACGAGCACGTTGAACCACGTCCACATGGCGCTGCGAGAGATGACCCGAACGAACGCGAGGGCGATGAGTGGGTAGGTGATGCTGACAGCGAGGTGAGTCGTTGGGTTGAGTCCCTCGAGGCGGTCGTGCAGGAAGACCCACGCGACGGTGGCGACCAACGTTGCGCCGGTAGCGAGGGCGAGCGCTCCGGTCGTTGGTCTCTCACGCTGGTCGTCGAGTCGGCCGGGCGCCATGAGCCAAGGGTATGACGGCTCCAGGGGGCTTCCCCATGAGGGTTTTAGGCCCTCGATCTACGATGCGAGAGTGAGCACGATCCGACCACCGCAGAGGCGCACGGGGATGCGAATCCCTGCGTCGCTGATGGTGGTCGTTGCGGCGGCTCTGGCGCTCGGCATCGCCGGGATGCACAGTGCGCTGGCGGTGCCAGCGGACTCTCTGCACGGCACGTCCCCCAGCGCCATGGCCACCGAGACCCCGATGCACGCGGATGCTGCTCACGCCCCCGATTCGGACGGGAGCGACGGCGCCCACGGCGCCTTGAACGGATCGCACTGCGGCGGTCTGATGGCCGTCTGCTTCATGCTGCTAGTCGGACTCGGAGCGTTCCTCATGGTTCGTCGTGGGCGGCTGCACCGCATCCTGTGGAGACTGCCCGCGCCCCACCTACTCACTCTGGGATTCGCCTCTAGCTCGTTCGAGCCGTTATCCCCGTTGAGACGTACCTGCATCCTGCGCTGCTGAGCCGTCATCGGCGCGTCCACTGTGGCGCGCTTCCTTCGACGACCCCTCACACCTTTTCAGCACCGCAGGAGAATAGATGCGTACCAAGATGCTCGCGGCGACCCTCGCCGCTGTTGCCAGCCTGGCTGTCCTCACGGCCTGCTCGGACGAGTCGAGCTCGTCGAGCGAGGACTTCAACGATGCCGACGTCACGTTCGCTCAGCAGATGATTCCCCACCACCGACAGGCCACTGAGATGGCCAAGATGGCCGAGGGGCGCACTCAAAACCAGGACGTTCTCGACCTGGCGAAGAAGATCCAGCAGGCCCAAGGCCCCGAGATCGAGACCATGTCCGGGTGGCTCGAGTCGTGGGGTGAAGACGTCCCGCAGGACTCTGACATGGGCGGGATGGACCACTCGGAAATGGGTCACTCCAGCGGCGACGACATGGCCGGCATGATGACCGACGAGGACATGAACGCCCTTGAGCAGGCCAGCGGCGCCGAGTTCGACGAGATGTTCCTCACCATGATGATCGAGCACCACAAGGGTGCTGTCGACATGGCCGCCACCGAAGAGTCTGACGGCAAGTATCCGGCCGCGGTCGAGATGGCCAAGACGATTCAGAGCGACCAGGAAGCCGAGATTGAGCAGATGACCCAGCTCCTCGGCAGCTGACACCAGATTCGATCGTCCGCCTGTGGAGGGCGGCCAAGAACGGCCCGCCCTCCACAGGCCTCCTGCAAGGAACCCGCATGCACTCCCGTCTTTCCCGCGCACTGGCTCTCGTCGTTGGTCCTTTCCTGCTGATCAGCGCCTGCAGCGCCACCGACGACGCCGACGATCCAGTCCGGTTCGAGCACATCCACGGACTCGACATCAACCCCGCCGACGACCGCCTCTACGTGGCCACCCATACCGGTACCTACCGTCTCGAGGACGACGGCGTCCCGACCCGAATGGGGGGCCACCGCGACGACTTCATGGGCTTTAGAGTCGTCGGGCCCAACCAGTTCATCGCCAGCGGACATCCGGCCACCTCCGACCGTCCGAACCCCATGGGCTTCATCCAGTCCCAGGACGGCGGCAAGACGTGGGAGGCCCGGAGTCTGGAAGGGCAGTCCGACCTACACGCGATCGACGCGCACGCCACGGGAACGATCACGGCAATCGACTCGACCAGGAACGCGGTCATTCAGTCCGATGATCAAGGCCGGACCTGGCGCGACAGCTGGCGACGGACCCACCTCATCGACATCGCCGCTATGCCGCGTAGCCCGCGCGCCTTCGTTGCCACCCGGACCGACGGAGTACTCACCATCGTCGACGGCGCCCGAGAGCGGGTGGTCGATGACGCCCCGGCCCTGACTTACGTCGATGGGACGACCGATGGAACGCTCGCCGGCCTGGACACCGAGGGGCGAGTGTGGGTCAGTCTCGACGCTCACGGATGGGCCCCAGCCGGCGGATCGGTCAAGGGTGTCCCCGCTGCGATCAGCGTTCGGGGCGGCACCTGGTACGCCGCGACTTCCCGAGGCATCTACAGCAGCTCCGACCGTGGCGGCTCCTGGAAGCTGCTGCTCACCTGAATCGCCCCTCGGATCCAGTTCAGGAATCCCCCCGCCGGGTACGAGCCAGATGCGTACCAACCCCACGCCACCACTAGCGGAAAGGAACTGAGATGACACACAACACCAGCGAGTTGCTAGAGGCGTATCCGGCCTCGATCAACCTCGACCGGGACCTGTTGGCGAAGTGCATCGCCGCGTGCATCGAGTGTGCGCAGGCGTGCACCGCCTGCGCCGACGCGTGTCTGAGTGAAGAGATGGTCGCTGACCTGCGCAAGTGCATCCGGACCGATCTGGACTGTGCTGATCTGTGCGAGACCACCGCACGGGTGCTCTCTCGGCACACCGGCTACGACGCGAGCATCACGCGCGCCGTGCTGACCGCATGCATGACCGCCTGCCGATCCTGCGCAGAGGAGTGTGAAGCCCACGCGACCATGCACGAGCACTGCCGACTATGCGCAGAAGCCTGCCGCGCGTGCGAACAGGCCTGCGAGGCGCTACTCGCGGCGATCGGCTGAGCGTTGCTCCGGCGCCCTGCAAGTGATACCCCCCAGGGGTATCGTGTGACGTCGCTGGCGAGCCACGACCAGGACCGCGGAGGTATCAGTGAGTACGCACCACGAGCACCATTCAGCGACGGGGTCTGAGCCACGGTCTGCGGCGCCAGGACGCCGTGAAGGCGATGGCGGTACGGCCAGGATGGCGGCTAGCGCGACGCTCCACTGCCTCACGGGCTGCGCCATCGGGGAGATCGCCGGCCTGATCATCGGCACGGCTGCCGGCCTCGGCACGGCGACCACGGTCGCGATCTCGGTGACGCTGGCGTTCCTGTTCGGCTACGCGCTTTCCACTCTGCCCCTGCTGAAAGCTGGGCTGGCAGTGGGGACGGCGCTGAGCTTGGTCCTGGCTGCTGACACGCTGTCGATCCTGACGATGGAGATCGTGGACAACTTGGTCATGGTCGTTATCCCCGGGGCCATGGACGCCGGGCTGGTCAACCCCAAGTTCTGGATCAGCATGATGATCGCGCTCGCGGTGGCCTTCCTGGCCGCCTTCCCGCTGAATCGCTACCTGCTGCAACGCGGCAAGGGGCACGCCC
>NZ_JBNFNZ010000255.1:0-3655 GCF_057364525.1 Aeromicrobium sp. PFPM2_SD2 | reverse complement strand
CGTTCCCGCCGCAGCCGGCCCCGCCGCAGCCGCCGGCCGAGCCCCGGTCGATGGCCCTGCCCGTCCTGACCCTGTCCACCGGCGCGATCGCCCTCGCCGTCACCTACCTGACCGGTGCCGCCGACGACTGGACGACCTACGCGGCCGTCGCGCTGGGCGTCGTCACGGTCGGCCTGCTGGTCGGGACGTTCGTCGGGCGCACCGGTCCGCTGGTTCCGCTCGGCGTGCTGCTCGCGCTCGTGCTGGCCGCCGGCACCATGCCCCCGACGGCCGCTGGGGCGTGCAGGAGCGTCGCCCCGTCCTGGCCGCCGGCGTCGACGCCGAGTACCGCCACGGCATGGGCGCCTTCGAGCTCGACCTGTCGGGGGTGCGTGACCCGCAGTCCCTGCTCGGCCGCACGGTGCAGGTCGACTCCGGCTTCGGCGAGACCCGCGTGATCGTCCCCGACGACCTGCCCGTCCGGGTGGAGAGCCGCGTCCGCGCCGGCGAGCTGGACGTCCTCGACCGCTCGGTGGACGGCACCGGCATCGTCCTGGTCGTCGACCGCCGCGACGACACCATCAGCCCCGCCGGCACGCCCGGCGGCCCCGTCCTGACCCTCGAGGTCGAGCACGACCTCGGCCGCATCCTCGTGGAGACCCGATGACCCCGCACCCGCCCCGCTGGGGCGTCCTCACCGTCGCCGTCCTGCTCGCCCTGGTCCTGCTCGGCTGGGCCTGGTGGGAGCACGACCTGCTCGACTCCGACGAGGCCGGTCTGGCCGTCGCGGTCGTCCTCATCGTGCTCGGCGTCGTCGGCATCGCCGCGACCGCCTGGCGATCGATGCCCGGCCGCAAGGCGTCCGCCACCCCGGGTTCGGCCCGGGAGCCGGAGCCGGTCCCGGACGCCCCCGCCCCGACCGACCGGCTCGGCGACGCCGAGCCCACCCGCACCCTCAGCCCCACCGACGAAGGAGACGACCATGAGCAAGAAGCTCGCCCGCAGCCGTGACGACAAGTGGGTGGCCGGCGTGTGCGGCGGCCTGGCCGACTACACCGGCATCGACGCCAACCTCATCCGGCTCCTGGTCGCCGTGACGACCGTGCTCGGCGCCGGCTCGGTGGCGATCGCCTACCTCGTGGCCTGGGTGATCATGCCCAAGCCGGCTGCGCCCACGTGGGGTCCGCCGCCCGCTCCGTAGCCCGCCAGACCTCGCGCGCCCGCACGGCGGTCGCGGTGAAGTCCGAGAACACCCCGTCGACGCCCGCGTCGAAGAACCGGAGGTACTCGGCCACCGCGTCGCCGTGCGCGGCCTTGTCGCGTCCGAGCCGGTGGTCGCGGGGCAGGAAGTTGTTCTCGTCGCGCATCGTCCACACGTGCACGAGGAGCCCGACCGCGTGGGCCCGGGCGACCAGGCCGGTCTCGCGGGTGAGCCGCTGCTTGGGGTCGCGGGCGACGACCTGGGACTTGTTCGGGCCGATCGCGTCGGCGTACTCGGACATGCGCGCCAGCTCGTCGGCGGACTCCAGGTCGGCGTACGTGCGCGCGTCGCCGGCGGCGACCAGGTCGTAGGGCGCGCCCTGGCGGTCCATGAGCTGCACGAGCGGCAGCGGGGTGCGGTCGCGCAGGCCGCGCAGGTTGGCCGTCTCCATCGACTGCACGACGACGTGGCAGCCCGGCACGTTGAGCCCCCGACGCTCGAGCACCCCGAGCAGCAGGTCGTCCAGGTCGAGGCCGAGCCGCGCGAAGTAGGTGGGGTGCTTGGTCTCGACGTAGACGCCGATCGGACGTCCGAGCGAGGCGGTGGCGCCCTGGGCGACGTCCAGCACCTCGTCGAAGGTCAGGATGCGCTGCTGGCCGGCGAGGGCGACGTTCTGCGGGCGCAGGTGGGGCAGGCGCTCACGGACGGTCAGGGTCTTGAGCTCGGCCAGCGTGAAGTCCTCGGTGAACCAGCCCGACATCGGCACGCCGTCGACCCACTTGGTCGTGCGGCGCGAGGCGAACTCCGGGTGCGCCGCGACGTCGGTGGAGATGCTGATCTCGTTCTCGTGCCGGACGACCAGGTGCCCGTCGGCGGTGGCGACGACGTCGGGCTCGATGTAGTCGCAGCCCTCCGCGATCGCCAGCTCGTAGGACGGCCGGGTGTGCTCGAGCCGGAAGCCGGGGACGCCGCGGTGGCCGATGACGACCGGGGCCGCTCCGAGGGAGTCGCGGGTGCTCACGTCCCTAGTGAACACCGTCGACCACACGGACCGCGCCCTCACGCCGGGGGTCCGCCGCAGCGTTCATCGACCCGTCACCGGTGCGTTGCGCGGCGATCACCCCGCCGAAGTACATCGAGCTGAACCCCTCGTGCTTGACGTCCTCCTCCGGGCGTCCGGCCCGGTGCACGTGGACGCGCGGGTGGCCGATGGCCGCGGGAAGGTCGAGCCCGCCGTTGGCGAAGCCGGCCAGCACCTGGACGATCGCGGTGGTGATGCGGTCCGCGCCGGGCGAGCCGATCGCCAGCACCCCGCCGTCGGCGTGCCGGCCGACCGTCGGGGCCATGTTGGACAGCAGCCGGGTGCCCGGCTCCAGGCCGTGCAGGCCGCGCGGGTTGAGCTCCTGCTCGCCCAGGCAGTTGTTCAACCAGATGCCGGTGCCGCGCGCGACCATGCCCGAGCCGTAGCCGGACGAGACGGTGAGCGAGCACGCGCCGCCCACGGCGTCCACCGCAGAGAACTGCGCGGTCGAGCCCGACTCCAGCAGCGCCAGGCCCTCGGCGTCCACGAGGTCGAGGTACTGGCGGGCGGCCTCGGCCAGGTCGGGGGCGTGCTCGAGCACGTCCAGCCGGTGGCCCAGCACCGCGCGCTGGACGCGGACGACGTGCTCGACGTCCTCGGGCGTCCACGCGCCACGGGGACGCCCGTCGAGCAGGGCGAGCATGGCGGCCACGCACACGCCGCCGACCGACGGGGGCGGGTTCGTGGCCAGGACCCACTCGCCCACGCGGGTGCGGAGCGACTTGCGCACGACCGGGCGGTAGGCGGCCAGGTCGTCGACGGTGAGCAGGCCGCCGCGCTCGAGCACGTCGGCGCTGATCGCGCGCCCGGTGTCGCCGGTGGTCAGCTCGTCGGGTCCGTTGGCGGCGACGCGCTCGAGGACGTCGGCCAGGTCCGGCAGCCGGCGTCGTCGGACACGAGCCCGCCGCCCCGGGCCGGCCAGCAGCGCGGCACTCGTCTCGTCCCAGCCGTAGACGTCCTGCTGGACGTGCTCGAGGTAGAACCGGGACGCGGCGCCCAGCCGGAAGCCGCGCCGGGCGACGTCGACGGCCGGGGCGACCAGCTCGGCCCACGGCACGCGACCCCACCGGCGGTGCGCCTCGCCGAAGGCGGCCATCGCCCCCGTGCACGGCGACCGAGCCGGCCCCGACGGTGATGGTGACGCCGCCGCCGTAGTCGGTGACCACGTCCCACGTGCCCGAGCCGCGCGGACGGTCGACCGCCCCGGCCGGGCATGTCCATCCAGCCGTCGACGGTCACGGCGGGCGAGCCGTCCGGCGGCTGGACGGTGAGGAAGGCGCCGGCGCTGGGCGAGACCAGGCCGACCTCGTTGACCATTCGCCACCAGGGCGGCGGCGAGCCGATGAGCCGCCGGGAGTTCTGGCGCGACTACCACCGCTGGCAGGACGACAACC
>NZ_JBNFNZ010000254.1:0-3656 GCF_057364525.1 Aeromicrobium sp. PFPM2_SD2 | reverse complement strand
CGCTCGCCGCCGAGATCGGCGCACCGCCGTCGTCTGCGACGTCACCGACCCGGCCTCGGTCGCCGCCCTCGCCGAGCAGGTCGGCCCGACCCTGGACGTCCTGGTCAACAACGCCGGCGGCGCGATCGGGCTGGACCCGGTCACCCGGGCCGACCCGCAGGCCTGGCGCGACATGTACGAGAGCAACGTCATCGGCACCCTGCAGGTGACGCAGGCGCTGGTCGACGCGCTGGTGCGCAGCGGCGCCGGGCTGCTCGTGAACGTCGGCTCGACGGCCGGCTTCACGGCGTACGAGGGCGGCGGCGGCTACACCGCGGCCAAGCACGCGGTGAAGGTCATGACCGAGACGCTGCGCCTGGAGCTCAACGGCCTGCCCGTCCGGGTCACCGAGATCGCGCCCGGCATGGTGCGCACCGAGGAGTTCTCGCTCAACCGCTTCGGCGGCGACACGGCGGCGGCCGACAAGGTCTACGCCGGCGTCGCCGAGCCGCTCGTCGCCGAGGACGTGGCCGAGGCCATCCGCTGGGTCGCGTCGCTGCCCGCGCACGTGGACGTCGACAAGCTGGTCATCAAACCGGTCGCGCAGGCCGCCCAGCACAAGGTGCACCGCACCGCCCTCGACTGACCCTCACCCGAGCCGGGCTTCCGCCGAGATGTGTGAGGAAATCGACCTGTTCCGAGGCGGAACAGGTCGATTTCCTCACGAATCTCGGCAGCGCCGGGGCTAGGTGAGCTCGTCGCGGAGGACGCGCTTGAGCAGCTTGCCCGACTGGTTGCGCGGCAGCTCGGGCACGAGGTGGACGCGCTTGGGGATCTTGTAGCCCGCGAGGTGCTGCTTGGCGTGGGCCACGAGCTCGGCCTCGGTGACGTCGGCCTTCGTCACGACGACGGCGGTGACGGCCTCGATCCAGCGCTCGTCCGGGGTGCCGATGACGGCGACCTCGGCCACGGCCGGGTGCGTGTAGAGCACGTCCTCGACCTCGCGCGAGGCCACCAGCACGCCGCCGGTGTTGATGACGTCCTTGATCCGGTCGACGACGGTCAGGAACCCCTCCTCGTCCTGCACGACCAGGTCGCCGGAGTGGAACCAGTCGCCGGTGAACGCCTCGGCGGTCTCCTCGGGCTTGTCCCAGTAGCCGGTGCACAGCTGCGGCGAGCGGTAGACGACCTCGCCGGGGGTGCCGGGCGGGACGTCGTTCCCGTCGCCGTCGACCACGCGGGTCTCGACGAACAGCACGGGACGTCCGGCCGCGTCGGGACGCTCGGCGTGCTCCTCGGGCCGCAGGACGGTGGCCAGCGGGCCGATCTCGGACTGGCCGAAGCAGTTGTAGAAGCCGAGGCCGGGGAGCGCCTCCTGCAGCCGCTTCAGCACGGGCGTCGGCATGATCGAGGCGCCGTAGTACGCCTTGCGCAGGCTCGACAGGTCGCGCGTCGCGAAGTCCTCGTGGTTGGCCAGCGGCACCCAGACGGTCGGCGCCAGGAACAGCGAGCCGATGCGGCGCTCCTGCACCAGCGCCAGCACCTCGGGCACGACCGGCGCCTCGACGAGGTGGTTGGTCGCGCCCATCGCCAGGTAGGGCATGAGGAACACGTGCATGCCGGCCGAGTGGTAGAGCGGCATCGCGTGCAGCGGCTCGTCGCCGGGCGCGAAGTCGAGCGCGGTGATGCAGGAGAGGTACTCGTGCACGAGCGCGCGGTGGGTCATCATCGCGCCCTTGGGCTTGGACGTCGCGCCCGACGTGTAGAGCAGCTGCACCAGGTCGGTGTCGGCCACCTCGACGTCCACCGCCGGCACGTCGCCCTCGCGGACCCGGTCGAGCAGGCACCCGGGCTCGTCGCGCAGCGCGACGACGTGGTCCAGGTCGAGCCCGGCGCCCTCGA
The DNA here is from genome assembly GCF_057364525.1 of Aeromicrobium sp. PFPM2_SD2. Classification (NCBI taxonomy): domain Bacteria; kingdom Bacillati; phylum Actinomycetota; class Actinomycetes; order Propionibacteriales; family Nocardioidaceae; genus Aeromicrobium; species Aeromicrobium sp. PFPM2_SD2. Next base: position 1,775 of record NZ_JBNFNZ010000254.1, on the reverse strand, counting down.
GCGTCGGGCGCAGCACCGGGTCGTGCAGCACGACGCGCGAGCCGGACTGCTGGACGAGGTAGGCCAGCTCCTCCCCCGTCAGCGCGAAGTTGACCGGCACGTGCACCAGCCCGGCCCGGGCGCAGCCGAGGAAGGCCAGCAGGTAGGCGTCGGAGTTCTTGCCGTACGCCGCCACCCGGTCGCCCTTGGCGAGGCCGAGCTCCAGCAGCGCCGCCGCGGTGCGGCTCACCGCGGCGTCCAGCTCGGCGTACGTCCACGCGCGGTCCTGGAAGTGCAGGGCCGTGCGGTCGGGGGTGCGGCGGGCGCTGCGGCGCAGGACGCCGTCGACGGTGCTGGAGCGAGGATCGATCATGGACGCATGCTAGGACGTCCTAGTATCACCTCGGGGCGTCCCGCGCTCCGCCGTCGCGACGCCGCTAGGGTCGCCCCGTCCGCCGAGAGGAGCACGCATGCCCGCCGACCGGCTCATGCCCACGCCCGAGTCCGCCGACCTGGTCGAGCTGACCCGCAGCATCGTCGACAAGGAGCTGCGCCCGCGGGTCGACGAGGCCGAGCGCAGCCACACCTTCCCGCGCGACGTCTTCCGCACCCTCGGCCGCGCCGGGCTGCTCGGCCTGCCCTACCCCGAGGAGGTGGGCGGCGGCGGCCAAGCCTACGAGGTCTACCTGCAGGTGGTCGAGGAGATCGCCACCGCCTGGGCGGCCGTGGGCGTCGGCACGAGCGTGCACGCGCTGTCGTGCTTCGGCCTGTTCACCGCCGGCACCGAGGAGCAGAAGCAGCGCTGGCTGCCCGACATGCTCGGCGGCGAGCAGCTCGGTGCGTACTGCCTGTCCGAGGCGCACGCCGGCTCGGACCCCGCCGCGATGCGGACCCGCGCGGTGCGCGACGGTGACGAGTACGTGCTCAACGGGGCCAAGGCGTGGACGACCCACGGCGGCGAGGCCGACTTCTACAAGGTCATGGCCCGCACCTCCGATGAGGGCGGGCGCGGCATCAGCTGCTTCCTCGTGCCCGCCGACGCCGCCGGGCTCAGCGCGGACGTGCCCGAGGACAAGATGGGCCTGATGTCGTCCACCACCGCGACGATGCTGCTGCAGGACGTCCGCGTGCCGGTCGAGCGCCGGCTCGGCGACGAGGGCCAGGGCCTGTCGATCGCGCTGGCCGGGCTGGACGCCGGACGGCTCGGCATCGCCGCCGTCGCCACGGGCGTCGCGCAGGGAGCGCTCGACCTGGCCGTCCGCTACGCGAAGGAGCGCGAGGCGTTCGGCAAGGCGATCATCGACCACCAGGGCCTGGCCTTCGTGCTGGCCGACATGGCCGCCGCGGTCGAGTCCGCCCGCGCCACCTACCTGCACGCCGCCCGGCTCAAGGACGCCGGGCGCCCGTACGGCCGTCAGGCGTCCGTGGCCAAGCTCGTCGCCACCGACAACGCCATGAAGGTCACCACCGACGCGGTCCAGGTGCTCGGCGGGGCCGGCTACACGAAGGACTTCCCGGCCGAGCGCTACATGCGCGAGACGAAGGTCATGCAGATCTTCGAGGGCACCAACCAGATCCAGCGACTCGTCATCAGCCGCCACCTGGCGCGCTGACCACCCGACAGGAGAGACATGCAGCTCACCGGCATCGCCGCCATCGTCACGGGCGGGGCCTCGGGCCTCGGCAACGCCACCGCCCGCGCCTTCGCGGGCCCAAGGGCCCCCCCCCCCCCCCCCCCCCGCGCACGTTGTTTCGGCGCTCGACCTGCCCGCCGCGGTCGAGGACGCGCCGCAGGT
>NZ_JBNFNZ010000253.1:0-3657 GCF_057364525.1 Aeromicrobium sp. PFPM2_SD2 | reverse complement strand
GGTGGCGGTCGCGCGCCACCCGCGGGCGGGGGGCCGCAGTCTTCCGGGGTTCTCGTTGACCGGGGTCGGGGCCCGCTGAACGGTGAGAGGGCCGCCCGACCCCGCTCCCTGCTGAGCCGGACGGCGACCGTCCGGCCCGTCGGCGACGTCCACCCGGCGGCGGGCTCCAGCAGAGAAGGAGCACCCCGTGCACTCGACATCCATCCCCCGCGCCCGCTCCGCGCGCGCCTCGACGTCCCTCGTGGCCGTCGTCGCGCTCGTGGCGGGCTTCCTGGCGGTCCTGGTGACCGCCGGGCCGGCTCAGGCAGCCGGACCCGTCACCGTGAGCCTCACCTTCGACGACGGCAACGTCGACCAGAAGACGGCCGCCGCCCTGCTCAAGGCCCGCGGCCAGGTCGGCACGTTCTACGTCAACTCCGGCACGATCGACGACGCCGGCTTCATGACCAAGGCCGACCTGCTCGCGCTGCAGGCCGACGGTCACGAGATCGGCGGCCACACGGTCACGCACCCGGACCTGGGCACCCTGCCGACCGCCGAGGTGAAGCGGGAGGTCTGCCAGGACCGCTCGACGCTCAAGGGCTGGGGGCTGACCGTCCGCAGCTTCGCCTACCCGTTCGCCTCCATGACGGCGACGGCGAAGCAGACGGTCAAGGACTGCGGCTACAACAGCGCCCGCAACCTCGGCGACATCGCGTCGCGCTTCGGCTGTGCCGGCTGCCCGGCGGCCGAGACGATCCCGCCGGCGGACGCGTTCGAGCTGCGCGCGCTGGACCAGTACGACGACCAGTGGACGCTGGACGACCTCAAGGCCGGCGTGACGAACGCCGAGAACGCGACCGGCGGGTGGGTGCAGTACACCTTCCACCGGGTGTGCGCGAGCGGCTGCGGGGAGCTGGCCGTCTCGCCGGCGGTGCTGGAGCAGTTCCTGGACTGGCTCAAGGCCCGCGGCACCCCCACCCGCACGGTCGGCGACGTCGTCGGCGGCGCGGACAAGCCGGCGGTCGACGGCGGCACCTCCACGCCCAACCCCGACTCCAGCGGCCTGACCAACCCCGGCTTCGAGACGCTCGTCGAGAACAACAAGCCGGTCTGCTGGCAGACCAACGGCTGGGGCAGCAACACCGCCACGTTCGACCTGGTCAGCCCCGGACGCAACAGCGCCCGGGCGGCCCGCATCAAGATGACCGCCTACTCCGACGGCGACGCGAAGTGGACGCCCGCGCTCGACCTGGGCTCCTGCGCGCCCGAGGCGGTCAAGGGAGCCCAGTACACGATCCGCGGCTGGTACAAGTCCACGGTGCCGACCCAGTACGAGGTCTACCTGCGCAACTCGGCGGGCAGCTGGAGCTACTGGACGTCCAGCACGTCGTTCCCGGCGAGCTCGGGCTGGTCGACGGCGTCGTTCACCACGCCGGCCATCCCGGACGACACGACGGGCATCAGCTTCGGCCTCAACATCGGTGCGGTCGGCGAGATCACGGTCGACGACTTCTCGATCTCCCCGACCAAGCCGATCAGCACCGCGACGACGACGCCGGCGGTGCCGGACGGCGCCAACGGCTGGTACCGCACGGCGCCCAAGGTGTCCCTCGCGGTCAACCCGAGCTCGGCCACGCGCGAGTACTCGGTCGACAACGGCGCCTGGCGGACGTACACCGCCCCGGTCACGATCGCCGAGGGAACCTCGACGTTCGCGCACCGCGGCCGCGTGATGTTCACGTCCGGCGACCCGACGACGCTCGCGTTCAAGGTCGACACCGTGAAGCCGACGGCCGCCGCCACGTTCGACGCGGCGACCCGCAAGGTCACGCTCACCGCGCAGGACATCACGTCCGGCGTCGCCACCCGTGAGTACAAGGTCGACGCGGGGGCCTGGACGGCGTACACCGCGCCGGTCCAGCTCGACGGCGCCGCGCACACCGTGACCGTGCGGGCCACGGACACGGCGGGCAACGTCTCGAGCGAGGCGACCGTCACCGCGCCGAAGGCGGCGGTCGTCACCTCGGCCACGGTCGCTCCGGCGGCACCCGACGGCGCCGGCGGCTGGTACGACAGCCGGCCGACGGTGACGCTCTCGGTGGAGTCCGGCGCGCCGGGCACCGTCGTCGAGTACCGCCTGGGCGACGGCGCCTGGACGGCGTACACCGCGCCGATCCAGGTCCCGGACGGCACCACGTCGCTGCAGTACCGCGGTCGTGACGCCTCTGAGACCGAGGCCGCCCACACCCTGGCGCTCAAGGTCGACACCGTGAAGCCGACGCTCACGCCGGCCTGGGACGACGACGCCCGCAAGGCGTCGGTCACCGCGACGGACGCCACCTCCGAGGTGAAGACCCTGGAGTACCGCATCGGCGACGGGGCCTGGACCGCCTACACCGGGCCGTTCGCGGTGGGCACCAAGGCGACCTCGGTCTCCTTCCGCGCGACGGACGGGGCCGGGAACGTCACCACCGAGACGGTGCCGGTCGCCAAGATCGCCCTGCTCAGCAAGGCGTCCCTCGACCCGAAGGACCCCGACGGCCAGGAGGGCTGGTACGTCACGGCCCCGAAGCTCGTCCTGGAGCAGGTGCGCGGCGGCGACGACGCCCACCTGGAGTACTCCACCGACGGCCAGACCTGGACGCGGTACTCCGACCCCGTGACCCTGCCCGAGGGCCGCACGAAGGTCGACTACCGCAGCGTCGACGACTCCGAGACCGAGGCGACGCGCTCGCTGGAGGTCAAGGTCGACACCAAGGCGCCGAAGGTCGAGACGACCTGGGACGCCAAGACCCGCACGGTGACCGTCAAGGGCACGACGACGGGTCCGGCGTGAAGAGCGTCGAGCACCGCACGGGCTCGGGCGCCTGGCAGCCCTACACCGGACCCATCGCGGTCGGTGCGGACGCCAGCGCGGTCCAGGTCCGGGCCACGGACGCGGCGGGCAACGTCTCGCCGGTCAGCACGGTCACGGCTCCCGTCCGGGTGGACGCGGCCACGATCACGCTGAAGGTCCGCGACTCCTCGATCCGGGTCGGCACGAAGCTGTCCGGCACGGTCGCGGTGTCCTCGCAGCGGGGCCGGGCGTCCGGCACCGTGGAGCTGCAGCTGGACGGCCGCCGCGCCGCCCGGGTGACGCTCCGCAACGGCAGCGCGTCGTTCTCCCTGGCGACCGAGGCGGTGTCGGTCGGCTCGCACCGGCTCACCGCGAAGTACCTGGGTGACGCGGTCACCGCGCCGGGCTCGCGCTCGACGACGGTGCGGGTCGACAAGGCCCGTCCGCGGGTCGACCTCAGCGCCCCGAGCTCGGTGTCCGACGGTCGTCGCTTCACCACCCGGGTGAAGGTGTCGGTCCCCGGCACCTCGCTGCGGCCGACCGGCGTGGTCGAGATCCGGCTCGGCGGTCGCAAGGTCGCGACCCTGCGGCTCGCCGACCGGGACCGCGGACGCGTGAGCGTCCGGCTGACGGCTCCGCGGCGCGAGGGCCGGTACACGCTGAGCGCGTCGTACCGCGGGTCGCGCGCCGTCACCTCCGGGTCGGACTGGGTCCGGCTGCGGGGTGCGGTAGTCCCACCGGCGACGGCCCGTGCCCTCCGGGGGCGCGGGCAGTCGTCGTGCGTCAGGTCCGGCGGCGCGGTGCCGACTCGGCTCGCGGCAGCGTCCGCGCCCGCGGTC
>NZ_JBNFNZ010000252.1:0-3667 GCF_057364525.1 Aeromicrobium sp. PFPM2_SD2 | reverse complement strand
GCCCCGGGCAGCAGCGCGTGGCGCTGGTCCGCGAGGCCGTGGGCGAGGTCGCCTACGCGGCCGGCAAGTTCTCCGAGGCGCTCGGCGAGTTCCGCGCGGCCAAGCGGATGAACGGCGCGCTGTACTACACGCCGATGATGGCCGACTGCGAGCGCGCCCTCGGACGTCCGGAGAAGGCCGTGAAGATGGACGCGCCGGAGGTCCGCAAGGCGCTGGACGAGGCCGGCTCGGTCGAGCTCGCCATCGTCGTGGCCGGCGCCCGGCGCGACATGGGCCAGCCCGAGGCGGCGCTGCGCGTGCTCGAGGTCGAGCCGCTCAACAGCCGTGCCCGGTCCCCGTGGGTCGCGCGTCTGCGCTACGCCTACGCCGACACGCTGCTCGCGCTCGGCCGCACGGACGAGGCCGTCGAGTGGTTCCACCGCACGGTCGCCGTGGACGGCAACAAGGAGACCGACGCCGAGGAGCGCCTGGCCACCTTGTCCACCGTCACCGACGACTGACCCGTCGTCCACAGGCGCCGGCTCGCGTCGGCGGGGGCGTCGGGAGCGCCGACGAGGGTGACGGCATGGACACCAACACCGTCACCCTCGTCGGGCGCCTGAGCGCCCCGCCCACCACCGTCACGCTGCCCAGCGGCGACGAGCTCGTCTCGTTCCGCCTGGTCGTCGGGCGCTCCGCCGCGGCCCGACGTCGGTCCAAGCAGACGGTCGACACGTTCGAGTGCAGCGTGTGGCCGTCGCGGCTGCGCCGGCGCGTGCTCAAGCTCGAGCCGGGCACCACGGTGCGGGTCGGCGGCGAGCTGCGTCGTCGCTTCAGCCGCGCCGGCGGCGCCCCGGCCAGCTGGGTCAGCGTCGACGCCGCGCTCGTCGAGCCGGTCGCCGACCGGTCGGTACGATCGAGCGCGTGACCCTGTCGACCAGTCCCGTGCCCCTCGCCGAGCAGCACGACCTCGTGATGCTGGACCTCGACGGAGTGGTCTACCGGGGACAGGAACCCGTGCCGCACGCCGTCGACGCGCTCGAGGCGGCGCAGAAGATCGGCACGCACCTGGCGTACGTCACCAACAACGCCTCGCGCACCGCCGACGACGTCGCCGCGCACCTGAGCGAGCTGGGCGTCCCGGGCGTGGGCACCGCCGACGTCGTGACCTCCGCGCAGGCCGTCGTCGACCTCATGGCGGCCGACCTCGATCCCGGTTCCCGGGTGCTCGTCGTCGGGGGAGAGGGCCTGCTGGTGCCCCTCCGCGAGGCCGGCCTGGTGCCGGTGCGCTCGGCCGACGACGCGCCGGTCGCCGTCGTCCAGGGCCTCCACCCGGACGTCGCCTGGCGCGACCTGGCCGAGGCGACCTACGCCGTCGCCGCGGGGGCCCGCTTCTACGCCAGCAACCTCGACCTGACCGTTCCCACCGCGCGTGGCGTGGCCCCCGGCAACGGCTCGCTCGTCGGGCTGGTCCAGTCCGTGACCGGCGTGGTCCCGACCGTCGCCGGCAAGCCGGAGCCGCCGCTGCTGCGCTCCACCATCGCCCGGTGCGGCGGCACCGCCCCGCTGATGGTCGGCGACCGGCTCGACACCGACATCCGCGGCGCGGCCAACGTCGGCGTCCCCAGCCTCGCGGTGCTCACCGGGCTCAGCGACGTGCAGACGATCGCCGACGCCGAGGGCGACCTGCGTCCGTCGTTCGTCGCCCCCGACCTGCTCGGGCTGCTCGTCGCCCACGACCCCGTCGAGGTCGAGGGGGACCGGGCGCGGTGCGGGTCCGCCGCGGCGCGCCTGGACGGTGACACCGTCCGGGTCGACGGCGACGACGCCGTCGAGCGGCTGCGCGCCGGTGTCGCGCTCGCGTGGTCGTGTCGCGACACGTCCGGTCGCCGGGTGCTGGTGGATGCGAGGATGACGCCATGAGCGAGCACCCCGAGACCGGTCTGTCCCGCCTCGAGGCGGCCGTCCGTGACCTCGACGCTCTGGACCAGCAGCCGGTCGAGCGCCACCCGGCCGCCTTCGACGCGGTCCACCACGCCATGCGCGAGGTGCTGGCCGGCGCGCACGACGCATGAGCCGCCGACTCCGTCTGGACGCCGAGCTCGTGCGTCGCGGCCTGGCCCGCTCCCGTGAGCACGCCAGCACGCTCGTCGAGCAGGGTCTGGTGACCGTCGGCGGCGCGGTCGCCACCAAGCCGGCCACCGGCGTCACGACCGACCAGGCCATCGTCGTGCGCGAGGACACCGGACCGAGCTGGGCCAGCCGCGGCGCGTACAAGCTGCTCGGCGCCCTGGAGGTCTTCGAGCCGCTCGGTCTCGACGTCGCCGGCCGGCGCTGCCTGGACGCGGGCGCGTCCACCGGCGGGTTCACCGACGTCCTGCTCAGCAAGGGCGTCGAGCTCGTCCACGCCGTCGACGTCGGCTACGGGCAGCTGGTGTGGAAGCTGCAGGACGACCCGCGCGTGCACGTCCACGACCGCACCAACGTGCGCACGCTCGAGCCCGACGTGCTCGGCGGGCCGGTCGACCTGGTCGTCTCGGACCTGTCCTTCATCTCGCTCACCATCGTCATGCCCGCGCTCACCCGCTGCTGCCGGCCCGACGGCGACGTCGTGCTGATGATCAAGCCGCAGTTCGAGGTGGGCAAGGAGAACCTGGGGAAGAAGGGCGTCGTGCGCGACCCCGTCCTGCACGCGCAGGCGGTGCAGCGCGTGTGCGAGGCCGCGTTCGAGCTCGGCTGGGGCACCCGGCACCTGGCGCCCAGCCCGTTGCCGGGACCCGCGGGCAACGTGGAGTACTTCTGCTGGCTGCGCACCGACGCCGGCCCGCCGACCTACGAGGAGGCCGAGCGCGTCGTCGCCGCCGGCCCGCTGAAGGAGCGCGCATGACCGATCGCAGCATCCTGCTGGTCGTCCACGCCGGACGCGAGGACGCACGACGCGTGGCGAGCGACTTCTCCGCGGACCTGTGCGAGGCGGGCGTCACCGTGCGTCTCGTGGAGTCCGACGCCCGCGACCTCGACATCCCCGAGGCCGTCGTCTTCCCCGACGGGCACGAGGCGGCCGAGGGCTGCGAGCTGGCCGTGGTGCTCGGCGGTGACGGCACGATCCTGCGTGCCGCCGAGCTGTGCCACCGCGCCGGCACCCCCGTGCTGGGCGTCAACCTCGGCCACGTCGGCTTCCTGGCCGAGGCCGACGTCGAGGAGGTGCACGCGGTGACGCAGCGCGTCATCGACCGCGACTACGCCGTCGAGGAGCGGCTCACCGTGCAGGTCGAGGTCCAGGTCGACGGCCGTGTGGTCGCCGAGAACTGGGCGCTCAACGAGGCCACGGTCGAGAAGGCCTCCCGTGAGCGCATGCTCGAGCTCGTGGTCGCCATCGACGACCAGCCGGTGTCGCGCTGGGGCTGCGACGGCGTCGTGTGCGCGACGCCCACCGGCTCGACCGCCTACAACTTCAGCGCCGGCGGACCGGTCGTGTGGCCGCAGGTCGAGGCGCTGCTCATGGTGCCGATCAGTGCGCACGCGCTGTTCGCGCGGCCCCTGGTCGTCTCGCCGGACTCGGCCATGGCGATCGAGATCGTCGGCCCGTCGGCCAACGGCGTCCTGTGGTGCGACGGCCGGCGCGCCGCCGAGCTCCCGCCCGGCGCCCGCGTCGTCGTCCGCCGCGGCGACCAGCCGGTGCGCCTGG
>NZ_JBNFNZ010000251.1:0-3687 GCF_057364525.1 Aeromicrobium sp. PFPM2_SD2 | reverse complement strand
ACCTCGGTCAGCGCGGCGTCGCCCCCGGCGAGCCCGGCCGCGACCTCGCTGACCAGCCGGTCGACGACCTGGGCCGACGTCAGCGGCAGGTCGAGCTTGGTGCGGATGATCTCGCCGCTCACCTCGAGCGCGCTGCCGACGAGGTCGAGACCGTCCTGCTCGGTCCAGACCTTGCCGTGCTCGGCCGCGATGCGGCCCTCGGCCGCCATCCAGAGCGGCTCGGTGTCGACGAGGGTCCCGTCCATGTCCCACAGGACGGCGGCAAGCGTGGTCACCGCCCCAGCGTAGGGAGGCGGTCCCGGACCGCCGGCGGCGACTCCGTGCCCTGCGTCCGCGATGCGAGACGACCGACCGACACGTGAGACCACTCGCCGAGACGGTCGCGTGCGCCGTCGCCCAGCACGAGTACCGTGGCAACGCCCCACGACTGCGAGGTTCCTCCTTGAACGTCTCCCCCGACCACCGCCCCGACGCCACCGAGCCGCTCAGCGCTGCCCTGCGCGAGCGCGTCCTCGTGCTGGACGGCGCCATGGGCACGATGATCCAGCGGCGCCGGCTGGAGGAGGCCGACTACCGCGGCGAGCGCTTCGCCGACTGGCCGAGCGACGTCCGGGGCAACAACGACCTGCTCAGCCTCACGCGTCCCGAGGTGATCCGCGAGATCCACCGCGAGTACCTCGAGGCCGGTGCGGACGTCGTGGAGACCAACACGTTCAACGCCCAGCGGGTCTCGCTCGCCGACTACGGCATGCAGGACCTCGCCTACGAGCTCAACGTCGCGTCCGCCCGGCTGGCCCGGGAGGCCGCGGACGCCGTCGCCACCGACGAGCGGCCGCGCTGGGTCGCCGGCGCCATCGGTCCGCTGAACCGCACCGGCTCCATCTCGCCCGACGTGAACGACCCGGCCGCCCGCAACATCGACTTCGACGAGATGGTCGAGGCCTACCTGGAGCAGGCCCGCGGTCTCGTCGACGGCGGCGCCGACCTGCTGCTGATCGAGACGATCTTCGACACGCTCAACGCCAAGGCCGCGATCTTCGCCGCCGAGACGCTGTTCGAGGAGCACGGCCGCCGGTGGCCGGTCGTCATCTCCGGCACCATCACCGACGCGTCCGGCCGCACGCTCACGGGCCAGGTCACCGAGGCGTTCTGGAACTCGGTGCGGCACGCCCGCCCGCTCATGGTCGGCCTGAACTGCAGCCTCGGCGGCAAGGAGCTGCGCCCGTACGTCGCCGAGCTGTCCCGGGTGGCCGACTGCTTCGTGCACGCCTACCCCAACGCCGGCCTGCCCAACGCGTTCGGCGAGTACGACGAGGCGCCCGACGACACCGCCGGCACCGTGCGCGAGTTCGCGCAGAGCGGGCTGGTCAACCTCGTCGGAGGCTGCTGCGGCACCACCCCCGAGCACGTGGCCGCCATGGCTCGCGACGTCGCGGGGGTCGCGCCCCGCGTCCCCACCGTCGTCGAGCCGGCGCTGCGCCTGTCCGGCCTGGAGCCGCTGACCGTCGACGACGACTCGCTCTTCGTCAACGTCGGCGAGCGCACCAACATCACCGGCTCGGCCCGGTTCCGCCGGCTGATCAAGGAGGGCGACTACACGACCGCCCTGCAGGTGGCCCGCCAGCAGGTCGAGAACGGCGCGCAGGTCATCGACGTCAACATGGACGAGGGCATGATCGACGGCGTCGCCGCCATGGTGCACTTCCTGCGCCTGGTCGGCTCCGAGCCCGACATCTGCAAGGTGCCGGTGATGATCGACTCCTCCAAGTGGGAGGTCATCGAGGCCGGCCTCAAGAACGTCCAGGGCAAGAGCATCGTGAACTCCATCTCGCTGAAGGAGGGCGAGGAGGCGTTCGTCGAGCACGCCCGGCTGTGCCGCAAGTACGGCGCCGCGGCGGTCGTCATGGCCTTCGACGAGGACGGCCAGGCCGACAGCCTGCAGCGCCGCATCGAGATCTGCCGGCGGGCCTACGACATCCTCGTCGACCGGGTCGGCTTCCCGCCCGAGGACGTCATCTTCGACCCGAACGTCTTCGCCGTCGCCACGGGCATCGAGGAGCACGCCGCCTACGGCCAGGACTTCATCGAGGGCGTCCGCTGGATCCGCGACAACCTGCCCCACGCCCGCACGTCGGGCGGCATCTCGAACGTCTCGTTCTCCTTCCGCGGCAACAACGCGGTGCGCGAGGCGATCCACGCGGTCTTCCTGTTCCACGCGATCCGCGCCGGCCTGTCGATGGGCATCGTCAACGCCGGCGCCCTGGTGGTGTACGACGAGGTCGACCCGGTGCTGCGCGAGCGCATCGAGGACGTCGTCCTCAACCGCCGCCCGGACGCGGGCGAGCGGCTGCTCGAGATCGCCGAGGACTTCGCGGGCGACGGCACCGTCGAGGAGGCGGCCGCCGAGCAGTGGCGCTCGCTCCCGGTGGCCGAGCGCATCACGCACGCGCTGGTCAAGGGCATCGACGACCACGTGGAGGCCGACACCGAGGAGCTGCGGGCCGAGCTCGCCGCCCGCGGTGCGCGTCCGATCGAGGTCATCGAGGGTCCGCTCATGGACGGCATGGGCGTCGTCGGCGACCTGTTCGGCGCGGGCAAGATGTTCCTGCCGCAGGTCGTGAAGTCCGCGCGGTCATGAAGAAGGCCGTCGCCTACCTCATCCCGTTCATCGAGGCCGAGAAGCAGGGCACCAGCACCCGCGACACCGCCGGCACCGTCGTGCTCGCCACGGTGAAGGGCGACGTGCACGACATCGGCAAGAACATCGTCGGCGTCGTGCTGCAGTGCAACAACTACGAGGTGATCGACCTCGGCGTCATGGTGCCCGCGCAGAAGATCCTCGACGCCGCGCAGGAGCACGACGCCGACGTCATCGGACTCTCGGGCCTCATCACCCCCTCGCTCGACGAGATGGTCTCGTTCGCGGCCGAGATGGAGCGCCAGGGCCTGGACCTGCCGCTGCTGATCGGCGGGGCGACGACCTCGCGCGCCCACACGGCGGTGAAGGTCGACCAGAAGTACCACGGCCCGGTCGTCTGGGTGAAGGACGCGTCGCGCTCGGTCCCGGTGGTCTCGGCGCTGCTGTCCGACACCCGGCGCGAGGCGCTGCTGGCCGAGGTCGAGACCGACTACACCCAGCTGCGCGAGCGCCACGCCGGACGCCAGGACACCCGGCGGCTGCTCCCGCTGGAGCAGGCCCGGGCGAAGGGGACGCCGATCGACTGGGCCGGCTACGAGCCGCCGCGCCCGGCCATGATCGACGACCCGGCGTCCGCCTGCGACGTCTGCGGGGCTGAGACCGGTCCGTACGTCCGCCACCTGCACGGCTACCCGCTGGCCGAGCTGCGCGACTACATCGACTGGCAGCCGTTCTTCAACGCCTGGGAGCTCAAGGGACGCTTCCCCGACATCCTCAACAACCCCACGACGGGCGAGGCGGCCCGCAAGCTGTACGAGGACGCCCAGGCCATGCTCGACCGCGTGGTGGCCGAGGACTGGCTGACGGCCAACGGCGTCGTCGGCCTGTTCCCGGCCGACCGGGTGGCCGGCGAGGACGTCGCGGTCTACACCGACGAGTCGCGCACCGACGTCCGCGCCGTGCTGCACCAGCTGCGCCAGCAGACCGAGGGACGCGAGGGGCGCGCCGCGGCGCTCCCTGGCCGACTTCGTCGCGCCGCGCGAGACCGG
>NZ_JBNFNZ010000250.1:0-3704 GCF_057364525.1 Aeromicrobium sp. PFPM2_SD2 | reverse complement strand
CTGCGCCGCCGTCGCCCGCAGCACGCGGGCCTCCTCGCGGGCGGTCTGGAGCACGTCCTCGGCGGCCTGGTCGGCGCGCTCGCGCACGGCCTTGGCCTCCTGCTCGGCCAGGTTCAGCAGCTGGGCCGCGTGGCCGCCCAGCCCGGTGTACGAGGGACGCTCGATCGACTCGAGCTTCTGCTCCAGGGCCGCGAGCTGCTCGCGCAGGCGGGTGTTCTCGCCGGCCAGCGCCGCGGCGTGCTGCTCGATCCGCTCGAAGTCGGCGGCGCGCGAGCGCAGGAAGGTGTCGACGGCGTCCACGTCGTAGCCGCCCCGCCGGGTGGTCGGGAACGCCGGCGTCGGCGAGCTCGACGACGCCGCGGGTCGGGCGGCGGCGGAGTCGAAGATGGACAGACCGGAGGACTCGGACATGAGGCACCTAACCATTCGAATCTGGGGCTGCGGCCAGCCTAGCGAACCCGACCCCGGTCTCCCGGGAACCGGGACGACGACGCCGCCGCGCCCTGCGGGCACGGCCGGCGTCGTCGAGGCGATCAGATGCCGCGGAAGCGGTTGATCGCGTCGAGGTGCTTGGCGCGCTTCTCGTGGTCGCGCACGCCCAGGCCCTCCTCGGGGGCCAGGCAGAGCACGCCCACCTTGCCCTGGTGCAGGTTCTGGTGGACGTCCAGCGCGGCCTGGCCGGTCTCGGCCAGCGGGTAGACCTTGGACACCGTCGGGTGGATGAGGCCCTTGTCGATGAGCCGGTTCGCCTCGAACGCCTCGCGGTAGTTGGCGAAGTGCGAGCTCTTGATGTTCTTGAGGTTCATCCACAGGTAGCGGTTGTCGTACTGGTGCATGTAGCCCGACGTCGACGCGCAGGTGATGATCGTGCCGCCCTTGCGGGTGACGTAGACGCTCGCGCCGAACGTCTCGCGGCCCGGGTGCTCGAAGACGATGTCGGGGTCCTCGCCACCGGTCAGCTCGCGGATCTTGGCGCCGAAGCGCTTCCACTCCTTGGGGTCCTGCTCGTGCTCGTCCTTCCAGAACCGGTAGCCCTCGGCCGAGCGGTCGATGACGTGCTCGGCGCCCAGGCTGCGGACGATCTCGGCCTTCTCCGGGCTCGAGACGACGCACACCGGGATCGCGCCGCCGTTGAGCGCCATCTGGGTGGCGTAGGAGCCCAGGCCGCCCGAGGCGCCCCAGATGAGCACGACGTCGCCCTGCTTCATGTTGGCGCCGTTCTTGGACACCAGCTGGCGGTAGGCGGTGGAGTTCACCAGGCCCGGGCTGGCCGCCTCCTCCCAGGAGAGGTGGTCGGGCTTGGGCAGCAGCTGGTTGGCCTTGACGATCGCCAGCTGGGCGAGGCCGCCGAAGTTCGTCTCGAAGCCCCAGATGCGCTGCTGGGGGTCCATCATCGTGTCGTCGTGGCCGTCGGGGCTCTCGAGCTCGACCGACAGGCAGTGGGCGACGACCTCGGCGCCCGGCTTCCAGGCGTTGACGCCCGGGCCGGTGCGCAGGACGACGCCGGCCAGGTCTGAGCCGACCACGTGGTACGGCTGGTCGTGGCGCTTGGAGTACTCGTTGAGCCGCCCGTAGCGCTCGAGGAAGCCGAACGTCGAGACCGGCTCGAAGATCGAGGTCCAGACGGTGTTGTAGTTGATCGCGCTCGCCATGACCGCCACGAGCGCCTCGCCCGGCGCGAGCTCGGGCACCGGGACGTCGTCCAGGTGCAGGCTCTTGCGCGGGTCCTTGTCGCGGCTGGCCAGGCCCTCGAACATGTCGACCTCGTCCTTGTGGACGGTCATGCCCTGGTAGGTCTCGGGGATCTCGAGGTTGCCGAACTCCTCGGCCGGGGTGTCCCCGGCCAGGATGGCGTCAAGGATGTGCTTCATGCGGGCGTCCTCCAGGTCGGTCGTCGTGCGGCGATGTTACTGATCATTAACCACCGGCGCCACGGACGCGCGTGGGGTGCGTCACACCTCGCGCGGCGGCCGCGGTGGCGCGGTCAGTGGGCGGTGGCGGCCGGCTCGACGAGCTCGACCAGGACGCCGCCGGCGTCCTTGGGGTGCACGAAGTTCACCCGGCTGTCGGACGTGCCGCGGCGGGGCGCGTCGTACAGGAGGCGGACGCCACGCTCGCGCAGGGTGGCCGAGACGGCCTCGATGTCGGCGACGCGGTAGGCCAGCTGCTGCATGCCCGGGCCGTTGCGGTCGAGGAACTTGGCGATCGTCGAGGAGTCGTCCAGCGGGGCGAGCAGCTGGATGCGGGTCTCGCCGTCGCCGACGGCGAGCATCGCCTCGCGGACGCCCTGCTCCTCGTTCACCTCCTCGTGCACGGCGGTGATGCCGAAGACGCGCTCGTAGAAGGCGAGCGCCTCGTCGAGGTCGGCGACGGCGATGCCGACGTGGTCGATGGTCGTGAGCAGGTCGCTGGGCAGCATGCAGGCAGTGAAGCACGCGCGCGAGGGGGCTGCATGTGACCTAGGCGACAGGCTCGTCGCCGGTCCGGGAGGGCAGGATCGGAGCGCGGGTACGCTGGATCGAAGCGGCCCATCCGCCCTCGAGACCAGGGAGCCTTTCATGACCGAGACCGTCATCGTCGCCGGAGCGCGCACCCCCATCGGCAAGCTGCGCGGGAGCCTCAAGACCCTGTCCGGGAGCGACCTGGGCGGCATCGCGATCGCCGGCGCGCTCGAGAAGGCCGGCGTCCGCGGCGACCAGGTCGACTACGTGATCATGGGCCAGGTGCTGCAGGCCGGCGCCGGCCAGATCCCCGCACGCCAGGCGGCGATCAAGGGCGGCATCCCCAAGGACGTCCCCGCGCTCACCATCAACAAGGTGTGCCTGTCGGGCGTGGACGCCATCGCGCTCGCCTCGCAGCTCATCAAGGCCGGCGAGTACGACGTCGTCGTCGCCGGCGGCCAGGAGTCGATGACCCAGGCGCCGCACATGCTGCTCGGCTCGCGCGAGGGCCTCGGCTACGGCGACAACAAGCTCGTCGACCACATGGCCTACGACGGCCTGTGGGACGCCATCACCGACCAGGCGATGGGCGGCCTGACCGAGGACATCAACGCCTCGCAGCAGCAGTACACCCGCGAGCAGCAGGACGCCTTCGCCGCCCGTTCGCACCAGCTGGCCGCCGCCGCGCAGAAGAACGGCGTCCTCGACGACGAGATCGTCCCGGTCACCATCCCGCAGCGCAAGGGCGACCCGGTCGTCGTGACCGCCGACGAGGGCGTCCGCGGCGACACGACGGTCGAGACCCTCGCCCGGCTGCGTCCGGCCTTCGCGAAGGACGGCACGATCACGGCCGGCTCGGCCAGCCAGATCTCCGACGGCGCCTGCGCCGTGGTCGTCATGAGCAAGGCCAAGGCCGAGGAGCTCGGCCTGGAGTGGCTGGCCGAGATCGGCGCCCACGGCGTCGTGGCCGGCCCCGACTCGAGCCTGCAGCTCCAGCCGGCCAACGCGATCAAGAAGGCGCTGCAGAAGGAGGGCCTCAGCGCCTCCGACGTCGACCTGGTCGAGGTCAACGAGGCCTTCGCCGCGGTCGGCCTGGCCTCCACCGACGACCTGGGCATCGACCCCGAGATCGTCAACGTCAACGGCGGCGCGATCGCCGTCGGCCACCCGATCGGCATGAGCGGGGCCCGCATCACGCTGCACCTCGCCCTGGAGCTCAAGCGTCGCGGTGGCGGCGTCGGCGTCGCGGCCCTGTGCGGCGGC
>NZ_JBNFNZ010000249.1:0-3713 GCF_057364525.1 Aeromicrobium sp. PFPM2_SD2 | reverse complement strand
GGTCGGCGGCCGCGCCGGAGGGCACGAGGCCGGGGCTCCGGCGGCGTCGCTCACCGACCTGCACGTCCTGCCAGGACATCCCGGCCGGCCCTTGAGCGCCTTCACGAACGCCTCCTTGGCCGCGAACCGGGCGGCGAGCGACTCCACCGGGTGCCCGGCGGAGAGCTCGTCGGGCGTGAACAGCCGGGCCGCGAGCGTCGGCGTGCGCTCGAGCGCGGCAGCGAACCGGGGCACGTCCACGACGTCCACGCCGATGCCCCAGACGGTCATTCGACCGTGACCGACTTGGCCAGGTTGCGCGGCTGGTCGACGTCGTGGCCCAGCTGGGTGGCCAGCTCGCAGGCGAAGATCTGCAGCGGGACCGTCGCGACGAGCGGCTGCAGCAGGGTGGGGACCCGCGGCATCCGGATCAGCGTGTCGGCGTACGGCTCGACGACCGTGTCACCGTCCTCGGCCAGCACGATCGTGCGGGCACCGCGGGCGCGGATCTCCTGGATGTTGCTGACGACCTTCTCGTGCAGCTGGTCGCGACCGTGCGGCGGCACGACGACGAACACCGGCAGGCCGTCGGCGATGAGCGCGATCGGGCCGTGCTTGAGCTCGCCGGCCGCGAAGCCCTCGGCGTGGACGTAGGCCAGCTCCTTGAGCTTGAGCGCGCCCTCGAGCGCCACCGGGAAGCCGGCGTGACGGCCCAGGAACAGGAACGAGGTCTCGCCGGCCAGCTCGGCGGCCAGGTCGCGGACCTGCTGGCCCTCGTCGATCATCCGCTGGATGCCGGCGGGGACCTGCTCCAGGTCGGCGATGATCTGGGCGATCTCGTCGCCGAACTTCACGCCGCGCACCTGGGCCAGGTAGAGGCCGAGCAGGTAGCAGGCCACGACCTGGGACAGGAAGCCCTTGGTGGACGCGACCGCGACCTCGGGACCGGCGTGCGTGTAGATGACCGCGTCGGACTCGCGCGGGATCGTGGAGCCGTTGGTGTTGCAGACGCTCAGCACGCGGGCGCCCTGCTGGCGGGCGTACCGGATGGCCATGAGCGTGTCCATGGTCTCGCCGGACTGGCTGATCGCGACGACGAGCGTCGAGCGGTCGATGATCGGGTCGCGGTAGCGGAACTCGCTGGCCAGCTCGACTCGCAGGGACCCGGTCCAGTGCTCGATCGCGTACTTGGCCACGAGGCCGGCGTAGGACGCCGTGCCGCAGGCGATGATGATGATCTTGTCGATGTCGCGCAGCTCGTCGTCGGACAGGCGCATCTCGTCGAGCTGCAGCGTGCCGTCGCCGGCGTGACGACCCAGCAGCGTGTCGGCCACGGCCTGCGGCTGCTCGGCGATCTCCTTGAGCATGAACCAGTCGAAGCCGCCCTTCTCGGCCGCCGAGACGTCCCAGTCGACGTGGTAGTCCTTCGTCTGGGCGGGCTCGCCGTCGAACGTGGTGACCTCGATGCCGTCGGCGGTGATCGCCACGACCTGGTCCTGGCCCAGCTCGATCGCGTCGCGGGTGTAGTCGATGAACGCCGCCACGTCCGAGCCGAGGAAGTTCTCGCCCTCGCCGACGCCCACGACGAGCGGGGAGTTGCGGCGCGCGCGACGACGACGTCGGACTGCTGGGCGTCGGTGATGACCAGCGTGAAGGCGCCCTCGAGCCGGCGGCAGACCGCGCGGACGGCCTCGGGCAGCTCGGGGGTCTGCTTGAGCTGGTCGTGGAGCAGGTGCGCGACGACCTCGGTGTCGGTCTCGGACAGCAGCTCGTGGCCGGCCGCCTCGAGCTCGGCGCGCAGCTCGGCGAAGTTCTCGATGATGCCGTTGTGCACGACCGCCAGACGGCCCTCACGGTCCAGGTGCGGGTGCGCGTTCAGGTCGTTCGGCGCGCGTGGGTGGCCCAGCGGGTGTGACCGATGCCGGTCGTGGCCTCGGGCAGCGGGTGCTCGGCCAGGACGGCGTCCAGGTTGGCCAGCTTGCCCGCCTTCTTCGCCGAGGCGATGCGTCCCTCGTGCGCCACCGCGACTCCGCCGGAGTCGTAGCCGCGGTACTCCAGACGGCGGAGTCCGCCCATGACGACGTCCTTGGCCTGGCGGTGGCCCACATATCCGACGATTCCACACATGGGCACCAGGGTACCGAGTGCCACCCTCGGCGCAGGGCCCGGACAGAATGGGCGCCATGAGTCGCGAGGAGTCCCCCTACGTCGAGCTCGAGCGCGCCGCCTGGGCCGAGCTCGCGGGCGACCGCCCGCAGCCGCTCAGCGCGGACGAGATCGAGCGCGTCCGCGGCCTCGGGGACGAGCTGGACCTGGAGGAGGTGCGGCAGGTCTACCTGCCCGTCACCGAGCTCATCGGCATCCGCGTCCGCGCCGCCGCCGCGCTGCACCGGGCCACCCAGCGCTTCCTGGGCCAGCCGCAGCCGCGCCGCACGCCGTACGTCATCGGCATAGCCGGGTCGGTCGCCGTCGGCAAGAGCACGACCGCCCGGCTGCTGCGCGAGCTGCTGCGCCACGGGCCCGAGGAGCCGAAGGTCGAGCTCGTCACCACGGACGGCTTCCTGTACCCCAACGCCGAGCTCGAGCGCCGCGGCCTGCTGCAGCGCAAGGGCTTCCCCGAGTCCTACGACCAGCGGGCGCTGCTGCGCTTCGTCATGGCGGTCAAGTCCGGCGCCCCGCACGTGACGGCGCCGGTCTACGACCACCTGACGTACGACCGCACCGACGAGGTGGTCGAGGTGGAGTCGCCCGACATCGTCATCGTCGAGGGGCTCAACGTCCTCGCGCCCGCCCGCACGCGCGGAGACGGCAGCCCCGGCCTGGCGATCAGCGACTTCTTCGACTTCTCGGTCTACGTGGACGCGTCGGTGGCCGACATCCAGCGCTGGTACGTCGAGCGCTTCCTGACCCTGCGCAAGACCGCGTTCGCCGACCCGGCCTCGTACTTCCATCGCTACGCGGACTTCACCGAGGAGCAGGCCCTGGCCCGCGCCAACGAGCTGTGGGACACGATCAACGGCCCGAACCTGCGCGAGAACATCGCCACCACCCGCGGACGCGCAACCCTCGTCCTGCGCAAGGACCAGGACCACGCCGTGAAGTGGGTGCGCTTCCGCAAGATGTGACCCGTCACAGCCGGCGCAGGACCTCCTCGCACCACGCGGTCTGCACGAAGCCGAGCTTCTCGTTGACCGCGATCATGTGGCTGTTGCTGGCCGCGTTGTAGGTGGTGATGCGCCGGCGCCCCTCCAGCAGGTCGGCGGCGGCCTGCATCGTGCGCACCTTGAGCGCGAGGCCCAGGCCGTGACCGCGGTGCTCGGGCAGGACGAGCGTGTCCCACTGGAACACCTCGTCGTCGTCGGGGAAGACGAGCTGGGTGTGCCCGGCCAGGTGACCGGTGGACAGCGACCGGGCGACCGTGACCTGGGCGTCGCGCTGCTGACGCTCCCACTGCGCCTCGTCGTGGCGCACCCGGTCGGCGTCCCAGAACTCGCCCTCCAGGCCCGCCTCGCCGGACGGCACCTGCTGCATCATCTGGTGGCGCAGCGACGCGTACTCGTCGACGAGGTCGTTCGGGCACGGTCCGCGCCACGTGCGCAGCTCGTAGCCGGGGTCGAGCACGAGCGGCGGGACGGACGCCGGCAGCGGCAGCTCGCGGATGGCGTCCAGCAGGTCGGGCCTCGAACCCGTGCTGGCGGGCGAAGCGCCGCGCGGGCTCGCCGTCGTCGTCGCGC
>NZ_JBNFNZ010000248.1:0-3714 GCF_057364525.1 Aeromicrobium sp. PFPM2_SD2 | reverse complement strand
CCTGCGCGACTACTTCCGCCTCGCCGCGGCCCCGACGAAGGCCGCCGTCGAGCAGCTCGTGGCGTCCGGCGAGCTCGAGCCGGTCACCATCGCGGGCTGGAACCGGCCGGCCTACCTGCACGCCGAGGCCGTGCGGCCGCGCCGGGTCGACGCCCGGGCGCTGCTCAGCCCGTTCGACCCGCTCGTCTTCGAGCGCACGCGCACCGAGAAGCTGTTCGGCTTCCGCTACCGCATCGAGATCTACGTGCCCGAGGCCCAGCGCGTGCACGGCTACTACGTGCTGCCGTTCCTGCTCGGCGACCGGCTCGTGGCGCGCGTCGACCTCAAGGCCGACCGGGCCGAGGGCGTGCTGCGCGTCCGGTCCGCGTTCGCCGAGGACCACGCCCCGAGCCACACGGCCGATTCCCTGGCGGCCGAGCTGGTGCAGATGGCAGGCTGGCTCGGGCTCGGCCGCACGTCCGTGGAGCGGCGTGGTGACCTGGCCGACCCGCTGGCGGCTGCGCTGGCACGTCTAGACTGAATTCGCTCAGCTCTTTCCTCTCCCAGGAGTACGTCCCCGTGCCCAAGATCATCGACAAGATCCTTCGTGCCGGCGAGGGCAAGATCCTCCGCCAGCTGCAGGGCATCGCCCGCCAGGTGGAGGCCCTCGGCGACGAGTTCGCCGGGCTCAGCGACGACGAGCTGCGCGCCATGACCGGCGAGTTCAAGGAGCGCCTCGCCGAGGGCGAGTCGCTCGACGACCTCATGCCCGAGGCGTTCGCGGTGGTGCGCGAGGCCGCCACGCGCGTCCTGGGCCAGCGCCACTACCCGGTCCAGATCATGGGCGGCGCCGCGCTGCACCTGGGCAACATCGCCGAGATGAAGACCGGTGAGGGCAAGACGCTCGTCTCGACGCTGCCGGTCTACCTCAACGCGCTGGCCGGCCAGGGCGTCCACGTCGTCACCGTCAACGACTACCTGGCCAAGTACCACGCCGAGTGGATGGGCCGCGTGCACCAGTTCCTCGGCCTCACCGTCGGCATCATCGAACCGTCGATGCGCCCGGCCGAGCGCCGCGAGGCCTACGCCTGCGACATCACGTACGCGACCAACAACGAGCTCGGCTTCGACTACCTGCGCGACAACATGGCCGACGACCTGGCCGAGTGCGTCCAGCGCGGCCACTTCTTCGCCGTCGTCGACGAGGTCGACTCGATCCTCATCGACGAGGCCCGCACGCCGCTGATCATCTCCGGCCCCACCGAGGACGAGGTCGAGTGGTACGGCGTCTTCGCCAAGATCGTCGCGGGCATGGAGAAGGACGTCCACTACGAGGTCGACGAGAAGAAGCGCACCGTCGCGGTCACCGAGGCCGGCATCGACGAGGTCGAGAAGCAGCTCAACATCGACAACCTCTACGACTCGGTCAACACCCCGCTGATCAGCTTCCTCAACAACGCGGTCAAGGCCAAGGAGCTGTTCCACAACGACAAGGAGTACGTCGTCGTCGACGACAACGTGCTCATCGTCGACGAGCACACCGGACGCATCCTGGACGGCCGCCGCTACAACGAGGGCCTGCACCAGGCGATCGAGGCCAAGGAGGGCGTGCGCATCCGCGAGGAGTACCAGACCCTCGCGACCGTCACGCTGCAGAACTACTTCCGGCTCTACGAGAAGCTCTCGGGCATGACCGGCACGGCCATGACCGAGGCCAGCGAGTTCGACAAGATCTACAAGCTCGGCGTCGTCCCGATCCCGACCAACAAGCCGGTCGCGCGCGTCGACCAGCCCGACCTCGTGTACCGCACCGAGGACGCGAAGTTCAACGCCGTCGTCGAGGACATCGCCGAGCGCCACGCCAAGGGCCAGCCGATCCTGGTCGGCACCACGAGCGTCGAGAAGTCCGAGCGGCTGTCCAAGCTGCTGCGCAAGCGCGGCGTCCCGCACGCGGTGCTCAACGCCAAGCAGCACGAGCGCGAGGCGGCCATCGTCGCCCTCGCCGGCCACAAGGGCGCGGTCACCGTCGCCACCAACATGGCCGGCCGCGGCACCGACATCATGCTCGGCGGCAGCGTCGAGTTCCTCGCCGACCAGCAGCTGCGCAAGCAGGGCCTGGACCCGCTGGAGGACGCCGACGCGTGGCGCGAGGCCTGGCCCGCCGCGCTCGAGCAGGCCGACCGTCAGGTCAAGGCCGAGCGCGACGAGGTGCGCGAGCTCGGCGGCCTGGCCGTCATCGGCACCGAGCGGCACGAGTCGCGCCGCATCGACAACCAGCTGCGCGGTCGTTCCGGCCGTCAGGGCGACCCGGGCGAGACGCGGTTCTACCTCTCGCTCGAGGACGACCTCATGCGGCTGTTCAAGTCCGACTGGGTCAACTGGGTCCTGCAGACCATGAAGATCCCCGACGACGTGCCGATCGAGAACAAGCGCGTCACCGGTGCGATCGCCTCGGCGCAGTCGCAGGTCGAGGCGCAGAACTTCGAGTCGCGCAAGAACATCCTCAAGTACGACGACGTCATGAGCCGCCAGCGCGAGGTCGTCTACGCCGAGCGTCGCAAGGTGCTCGAGGGCGAGGACCTGCGCGAGTGGGTGCGCGAGATGGTCGGCAACGTCGTCTCGGGCTACGTCCGCGGCGTCACCGCCGACGGCTACACCGAGGACTGGGACCTCGAGCAGCTGTGGACCGCGCTGGGCACGCTCTACCCGGTCACGGTCGACGCCGACGCGCTCGTCGAGGAGGTCGGCGGCCGCACCAAGCTGACCCGCGAGAAGCTCACCGAGGTGCTGACCGCCGACGCCCTGGCCGCGTACGAGCGCCGGGAGGCCGAGCTGGGCGAGCGCATCATGCGCGAGCTCGAGCGTCGCGTCGTGCTCAGCGTCCTGGACCGCAAGTGGCGCGAGCACCTGTACGAGATGGACTACCTGCGCGAGGGCATCGGCCTGCGGGCGTACAGCCAGCGCGACCCGCTCGTGGAGTACCAGCGCGAGGGCTTCGACCTGTTCAACGCCATGATGGAGGGCATCGCCGAGGAGTCGGTGGGCTTCATCTTCAACGTCGAGGTGCAGATCGAGGAGGTCGGCCCCGACGGCCAGCCGGTCGACGAGGAGCCGCAGCTCACCGCCAAGGGCCTGCAGTCCAACGTGCCGCAGCAGCTGTCGTACACCGGCCCGGACGAGCAGGGCGACGCCGAGCTCGTGACCGAGCAGGCCGAGGCCGAGCCGGCCGACGCCGACAAGCGTCGTGAGGCCAACGCCAAGGCTCGGGCCCGGTCGAAGGCGAAGGCGCAGCGCCAGTCGCGCAAGAAGAACCGCTGACCCCAGGTCGTCACGACCGGCCGGTGCCCCTCGGGGTGCCGGCCGGTCGTTGCGTCCGGGGCCTCGAGGCCCAGCTGAGCGCGGTGCAGCGCCACTGCCGCACGCCGCGCCGGTCGGGTGTGGTGCTCCAGCCGCACGGCGAGTGCGCGCGAGCGCTGCGCGTGCACCATGCGGGGCCGCGACCTCCAGCACCCCCCGGGCTCGACCACCGCGGTGTGCACCGAGGCGAGCCGCGCCCGCGTGACCGGACCGCGTCCGGACGACAGGGCGAGCCGGCGGCGGCAGGCCCTCGTAGACGTCCGGGGCCATCCACGGTGGCCACCTGGCGCAGCGGGCGTCCGCCCGACAGGACCTCGACCAGCGCCTGGGTGAAGCGGACGGCCTGCTGCGCGTGCCCGCCGGCGTGGCCGCCGTGCG
>NZ_JBNFNZ010000247.1:0-3729 GCF_057364525.1 Aeromicrobium sp. PFPM2_SD2 | reverse complement strand
AGAGCATGAGCACCGCGGACGGCCGCGCGTCGGCCGGCGGGGCGGCCATGCTCGGCGCCAGCGTGCCGGCCGAGACGTCCTCGGCCGCGGTGACGATCGGCGTCAGCCAGTCCGGCACGGTCCTCTCGGTCACGGGCGCACCTCCGGGAAGAACGCACGGTACGGACGTCCGCCCGTGACAGGCTGGACGGCTCGCTCGCTCCGCTCGCTCACGGGCGCACCTCCGGGAAGAACGCACGGTACGGACGTCCGCCCGTGACAGGCTGGACGGCTCGCTCGCTCCGCTCGCTCACGGGCGCACCCCCAGGTGCTTCTCGATCGCGGCGAGCAGCTCCGACTCGGACTCGTACGCGGTGCGCTCGGTGGCGACCACGCGGCCCTGCGCGTCGACGAAGACGGTCTGCGGCAGCCCGATGACGCTGAGCGCCTTGCGCAGCGACTCGTCCGGGTCGGACACGACCGGGTAGGTCACGCCCGAGCGCTGCGCCAGCGCCAGCGCACCGGCCGGGTCGGGGTCGGCGTAGTCGACGCCGACGAAGCCCACCCGGTCACCGAGCGCCGTGTGCGCGGCCTGCAGCACCGGCAGCTCCTCGCGGCACGGCGGGCACCACGTGGCCCACAGGTTGACCACGTGCGGACGTCCGCGCAGCCCGGCCAGCCGGACGTCGGCTCCGCCACCCAGGCACGGCAGGGTCACGTCGGGCAGCCCGTCGTCGCGCGCGGCGTCGTCACCGGTCTGGGGGGGCACGGGTTCAGGCCCGGCGGCCTCCCCCGCGCGGCGGCCAGCTCGGGGGTGTCCCAGGGGCGGTCTCGGCGCTGGGGACGCTGCCCCGCCGAAGGTCGGCTCGGTCGACGGCGCGTCGGAGGACCCGCAGGCACCCAGCAGCAGCGTGCCGCCGAGCAGCACGGCCAGCAGCGTCCTCATGCACGCCCCTGGGTGGTGACGAGCTTCTCGGCCTCGACCGGGTCGGTCGGGCCCAGGCCGAACGACGGGCACCACGCGGCCACGGGGCACGCACCGCAGGCCGGACGCCGGGCGTGGCAGCGCCGCCGGCCGTGCCAGATGAGGTGGTGGCTCAGGTCGGTCCAGTCCCGGCGCTCGAACAGGGTGCCGACGGCGTGCTCGGTCTTGACCGGGTCCTTGGCCGTCGCCTCGTCCACCCAGCCCAGACGCACGACGAGCCGCTGGAAGTGCGTGTCGACGGTGATGCCGGGGACGCCGAACGCGTTGCCGAGCACCACGTTGGCCGTCTTGCGCCCGACGCCGGGTAGCGTGACGAGATCCTTCAGGCGTCCGGGCACCTCGCCGCCGAAGCGCTCGACGATCGCACCGGCCAGGCCGAGCAGGCTGTTGGCCTTCGCCCGGTAGAAGCCGGTCGAGCGGATGATCTCCTCGAGCTCGGTGCGGTCCGCCGCCGCCAGCGCCGTCGCGTCGGGGTACCGCCCGAACAGCACCGGCGTCACGAGGTTCACCCGCCGGTCGGTGGTCTGCGCCGACAGCACGGTCGCGACGAGCAGCTCGTACGGGTTCGTGAAGTCCAGCTCGGCGTGCGCGTCCGGGTAGGTCTGAGCCAGCACCCGGTCGACCTTGCGCGCCCGGCGCACGAGCGCGGTCGAGGGCCGCTCACCCGGCTGCACGGGTGGCGGGACGACGGTGCGGGACACGCGCCCAGCCTACGGGGCGGGCGCATGCACGCAGATGTGGGAGAATCATCACGTCCCCCGCCACCGGGGAAACCGCTAGGTGAGAGAAGGAACGTACGTGAGCGACGACGTGTTGCGTCAGGCCCCGCTGTTCGCCGGACTCGACGAGGACGCCTCGACCTCCTTGACCAGCTCGATGCCCGAGACCGCGATCCGTCGCGGCGAGGCCCTGTTCAACGAGGGCGACGAGGGCAGCGACCTGTTCGTGGTGACCTCGGGCAAGGTCAAGCTCGGCCGCACGTCCCCGGACGGCCGCGAGAACCTGCTGGCTATCCTCGGCCCGGGCCAGATGTTCGGCGAGCTGTCGCTGTTCGATCCCGGACCCCGCTCGGCGACCGCCACGGCCGTCACCGACACCACCGTCCGCAGCCTGGGGCACGACTCGCTGCTGCCGATCCTCACCGAGCACCCCGACGTCGCCCGCGCCCTGCTGCACCAGCTGGCCGCGCGCCTGCGCCGCACCAACGAGGTCGTCGGCGACCTGGTCTTCTCCGACGTCCCCGGCCGCGTCGCCAAGGCGCTGCTGGACCTGTCGAGCCGCTTCGGCCGCCGCGCCGACGACGGCGTCCACGTGCACCACGACCTCACGCAGGAGGAGCTGGCCCAGCTGGTCGGCGCCTCGCGCGAGACGGTCAACAAGGCGCTGGCCGACTTCGCCGCCCGCAGCTGGGTCCGCCTGGAGCCGCGCAGCGTCGTCATCCTCGACCTCGAGCGCCTGCAGCGTCGCGCCCGCTGACCCTGTCCCTGGCACCACGAGGGCCCCGCACCGGTCGGTGCGGGGCCCTCGTGCGTCCGGGTCAGACCTGGTCCAGGTACTCCAGCTGCGCCGCGACCGAGCGCTCGGCGGCGGGCCACAGGGACTCGTCGACGTCGGCGTAGACGCGCTCGACGACCGCGCGGCCGTCGTCGCGCCGCTCGCCGCGGCCACGCGCACCTGCTCGAGCCGCTGCTCGCGGTGGGTCAGGTAGAAGTCGACGACGTCGGCGGGGTTCTCGACGACCGGCCCGTGCGCGGGCAGGATCCGCCGGACGTGGCCGGAGACGACGAGCTCCTGCACGGCGCGCAGCGAGTCCAGGTACGGACCCAGGCGTCCGTCGGGGTGCGCCACGATCGTCGTGCCGCGGCCCAGGATCGTGTCGCCGGTGAGCAGCAGGTCCTCGGCCGGCAGCAGGAAGCACGCGGAGTCGGCAGTGTGGCCGGGCGTGTGCAGCGCCTGGACGGTGAGCCCGTCGACCTCGACCAGCTCGCCGTCGGCCAGCGGCTCGGCACCGACGCAGTGCGCCGGGTCGACCGCGCGGGTCGGCGCGCCGGTGAGCTCGGCGAACCGGGGCACCGCCTCCGTGTGGTCGGCGTGGTGGTGGGTCACGAGGACGAGCGCGACCTCCCCGCCAGCTCGAGCACGCGGGACAGGTGCCCCTCGTCGAGCGGGCCGGGGTCGACGACGACGCTGCGAGCGCCCTCACGCTCGCGCAGCACGTAGGTGTTGGTGCCGTCGAGCGTCATGACGCCCGGGTTGGGCGCCAGGACGTACGCGGCGCGGTCGCTGACGGTGACGCTCACTCGTACTCCCCCAGGTCGGTCTCGAGCCACACGCCGTCGTCGTCCGCGACCAGGCGCGGCTCGGCCAGCAGCACCCGACGCCCGTGGGCGACCTCGAGCAGCTCGTCGGCGTCGTGGCGCGCCAGCTGGCGCAGGGTCTGGTGCTGCGGCGGCATGAAGCCGGCCGCGTCGGCCTGCTCGGGCGAGAGCAACGTCCCGACCGGCACCCACACGCAGCGGTCGGCCTCGCCGGGCAGGTCGCCGACCTCCTGGCCGGGCGGCATGCGGGCGACGAAGAAGCGCGTGTCGTAGCGCTGGTGCGAGTGCGCGGGGGTGATCCAGCGCGACCAGGCGCCGAGCAGGTCGGCGCGCAGCACCAGCCCCCGCTCGCGCAGCCACGCGGCCAGGGTCGTCTCGTGCTGCTCCAGCGCCCGGCGCGCGGCCAGCCACTCCGGGCCGCTCACGTCGTCGACCACGGTGCCGGCG
>NZ_JBNFNZ010000246.1:0-3737 GCF_057364525.1 Aeromicrobium sp. PFPM2_SD2 | reverse complement strand
CGCGTGGACGAGCAGGCCGGCCGTCGCGCCGACCGCGGCCGGGACACCGACCTCGATCGCACCCCACCGCCGCAGGTCGGCGGGCGCGGCACCACCGATGGCGAGCGCACCGAGGCGTCGCTCACGGCCGCTCGCCCCCATCCGCAGCGCCTGGTCCAGGAGGAGCAGGAACGGGAGCGCCGTCAGCACGATCCCCAGCACGGCCCCCGCCCGGGTCCCGGGGTCGGCGACCGGCCCCATCAGGTGCTCGTGCGGGACGCGCTCGGCCCCCAGCCGCACCACCGACGCGGCGACGAGCAGCAGCCCGCTGGTGACCGCCGTGCAGCCGGCGACCACCGCCGCCGTCCCAGGCCGCCGCTGCGGACGACGACGAGCCACAGCGGCCTCATCGCAGCGCCCCCACCGGCTCGGTGCTGCCGTCCTCGACCACGACCTCGCGGTCCATGCGCGCGGCGACCCGGTTGTCATGGGTGACCACGACGAGCGCGGTCGCGCAGCCGCGCGTCGCCTCGAGCAGGACCGTCATCACCTCGTCGGCCCCGACCGTGTCCAGCGAGCCGGTGGGCTCGTCGGCCAGGACGAGCTGCGGGCCGGTCACGAGCGCCCGCGCGATCGCCACCCGCTGCGCCTGACCACCCGAGAGCTCGGCCGGCCGGGCGTCCGCGACGTCCAGGACACCGAGCCGGGACAACCACTCGTGCGCCAGCAGCGTCGCGGAGCCGCGCTCGACCTTCTCCAGCAGCAGCGGCAGGGCGACGTTCTCCAGCACGGTGAGCTCGGGGACCAGCTGACCGTGCTGCAGCACCAGCCCCATCTCACGGCGACGCAGCCGGGCCCGCTCGTCCGCGCTCATCGCGGCGTACGGCCGGCCCAGGTAGGTGACCTGTCCCGCGTCCGGCAGCAGCACGCCGGCCAGGCACAGCAACAGGGTCGACTTGCCGCTGCCGGAGCGTCCGCGCAGCGCGACGCGCTCGCGGGGCCCGACCGAGACGGACGCCCCCCGCAGGGCCGGGGTGCGTCCGAAGGACTTCTGCAGCCCGGTGGCGTGCAGCAGGGTGGTGCTGTTCATGCGTTCTTCCTCTCGGCGGTGACCCGGTCCCGGGCCGACTCCAGCCAGCGCAGGTCGGCGTCCAGGTGGGCGATCGTGTGGTCCAGGGCGATGCGGTGGGCGACGTCGGTGACGTGCTCCTGCTCGGAGAGCAGCACGCGCATGACCTCCAGGTGGGCGGTGCGCTGCGCGTGCAGGAAGGCGGCGGCGTCCGTGCCGAGCGCCAGGGCCGTGACGGTCTTGCGGACCAGCTCGTCGGCCGCGTAGCGCTCCGGCTCCTCGGGCTGGGCGAGCCAGTCGTCCAGCGCGCGGCGGCCGGCTGCCGACAGGTCGAAGACGACGCGCTCGGGGCCCTGGTCCTGGTCGGTGCCCGCGCGCACGACGAGGCCGTCGCGCTCGAGCCGGCCCAGCGTGGCGTAGACCTGGCCGAACGCGAGCGGACGCGCGGCGGCGAAGCGCGCGTCGTGCGCGCGCTTCAGGTCGTACCCGTGCTGGGGGCCCTCGGCGAGCAGCCCCAGCACCACGTGGATGAGTGCCATGGCCCATCTATACACCGAGTGAATACTCAGGCGGGCCAATTCCACCCGGGATCAGGACCGGACTTGGACGGACGTCCGAGCAGGACTAGGCTCAGGGGGTCGTCCACCTCTCGCCGGGTGGCGGCCACGACCCCGGGAGGCTCCACCCTCGCCGGGGTCACCTGCGTCCGGGCCGGCTCAGCGCGAGGCGGCGCGCTCGGCCTCGTACAGCGCGTACGGGTCGTGCAGCTCGCGGCCGAGGACGTCCTGCATCCAGGCGGCGTCGCGGGCCGCGGCCCGACGGCTCGCGTCGGCGCGCCCCTCGCTCGTCAGGTTGGACGCGAAGATGCCCGCCGCCGACTTCGGCAGGAAGTCCTCGTAGACGATCGGCTGCAGCCCGCCACGCTCGTCGCGGACGTAGTACGCCAGGTTCGCCGCGTCGAGCTCGGCCTCCGTCGCGGGGAACGCGTCGAGTCCGCGGGCGTCGTAGAGCGCGCGGCCCTCGGGCGTCAGCGCGACGCCGCGCGCCTCCACCTCGCCGAAGCGCACCCGGAGCGTCCCGTCGACCACGGCGCCGTCGGGCTCGCGGAAGCGGCGCGGCTCGGCCAGGGCGCGGAAGGACGTCTGCCGCAGCAGGACGTCCGGCTTGTCGGTGCGCGGCGGCCCCTGGATGCGGTCGATCATCTCGATCCCGCGCGCCTGCATGCGCTCGTAGAGCGCGTCGATGTCGAGCACCCGCGGCGTCAGGTGGTTGATGTGCGTCGTCGTGACGCCGCCGATGTCGGCCGCGACGCTCGAGACCTCCTCCAGGCGCTGGTACCAGGCCCGGTCGACCGGCTCGGGCGAGAGCGCGAACGACGCGGTCGCCAGCTCCAGGAACCGGTCGGCGTCCCCCTCGGACAGCCCGCCTTCGCGCTCAGCGACGTCAGCCAGCGCGAGCAGCTCGTCGGGGAACAGCCGGCGCGCGTCGAGGAAGGCGCGCAGCTCGGCCTCCAGGCCCTCGTCGAAGAAGCGCCGGTCGTCCACGACGAGCAGGGAGGTGAAGACGCGGAACGGGTTGGCCGCCAGCTCGGCGCGGTCGACCGGGCGGAACGCTGTCGACACCACCGGGATCGGCGGGGTCGCCTCGCGCAGGTCGTAGAACCCGACCGGGTGCATGCCGCAGGCCCCGAACACGCGGGCCACCTGGGCCAGCTCCTCGGGCGTGCCGACCCGGATGGCGCCGTGCCGCTCGGCCGTGACCCGCTCGATCGTGCCGAGCCGCTCGGCCTCGTCACCGAGGCGCTGGAGCACCTCGGCGTTGACCTCCTCGGACACCTCGACGAGCGTCGTGTAGGCCGGCACCTCGGTGCCGTAGAGCGCCGAGAGCGCGGCGGCGAACCGCGCCCTCAGCCGCGTGGCACTGACCGCGGGACTCACACGAACTCGACCCCCTGGGCCAGCGGCAGCTCGCTGGAGTAGTTGATGGTGTTCGTCGCCCGGCGCATGTACGCGCGCCAGGAGTCCGAACCGGACTCGCGGCCGCCGCCGGTCTCCTTCTCGCCGCCGAACGCTCCGCCGATCTCGGCGCCCGAGGTGCCGATGTTGACGTTGGCGATGCCGCAGTCCGAGCCGGTGGCCGACACGAACGTCTCGGCCTCGCGGACGTCGAGCGTGAAGATCGCCGACGACAGGCCCTGGGCGACGTCGTTGTGCAGCGCGATCGCCTCGTCCAGCGTCTCGTAGCCCAGGACGTACAGGATCGGCGCGAACGTCTCGGTGCGGACGACGTCGGTCTGGGCCGGCATGTCCAGGATCGCCGGCTCGACGTACTGGCCGCCGCCCTTGACCGGCGCGACGCCGCCGCCGGTGACGAGCGTGCCGCCGTCGGCCTGCGCCTGGGCGATCGCGGCCTCGAACGCCTCGCGGGCGGACGCGTCGATGAGCGGGCCGACCAGCGTGCGCTCCTCGAGCGGCGACCCGATGGCGAGCGTCCCGTAGGCCTTGGCCAGGCGCTCGACCAGCTCGGCGCGGATCGACTCGTGGACGATCAGGCGGCGCAGCGAGGTGCACCGCTGCCCGGCCGTGCCGACGGCCGAGAACACGATGCCGCGGACGGCGAGGTCGAGGTCGGCGCTCGGCGCCACGACGCCGCCGCTGTTGTCCGCCGAGCTCGAGCAGCGTGCGGCCGA
>NZ_JBNFNZ010000245.1:0-3737 GCF_057364525.1 Aeromicrobium sp. PFPM2_SD2 | reverse complement strand
CGTGCCGCTGGCCGACCTCGCCACCGCCAGCCAGCAGCTCGCGTCGTGGTCCCGCCCCGACGCGGCCACGGCGCGGCGCTCGTGGGCGAGAAGCCGGACGCCATCGCCCAGGTCGCGGGCGTCACCACGACGCTCGACGCGTCCGAGGAGGCGGGCGGTCCCACCGCCGTCGTGCTGAACTCGGCCGCCTTCGCGTCCATGGACGACCGTGCGGCGCAGGTCGTCGTGACCCACGAGGCGGTGCACGTGGTGACCGGTGCCGCCACCTCGGCGGCCGAGCCGTGGGTGGTCGAGGGGTTCGCCGACTGGGTCGCGCTCGACGGCGACACCGCGAGCCTGGCGGTGAGCGCCGGGCAGGCGCTCGAGCGCGTCCGCGCCGAGGGCCCGCCGGCGGCCCTTCCAGCGTCCGAGGACTTCTCCGGCGCCGCGCACGGTCTCGGCGCCACGTACGAGCTGGCCTGGCTGGTCTTCCGCGTCCTGGACGAGCAGCACGACGACGCGGCCATCGAGCGGTTCTACCGCGCCTGCCTGGGCGGCACACCGGTCGACCGGGCGCTGCGCGAGGAGCTCGGCACCAGCACCGAGCGACTCACCCGCGACTGGCGCACCTTCCTGCAGCAGGCGGCCCGAACGCGCTGAGCGTGACGTTCTTGCGGTGACACGCCGGTGGCGGCCGCAAGAACGTCACGCTCAGCGACGTGGGGTGGGTCAGCGGGTGTAGAGCGACTCCACCTCGGCGGCCATGTCGGCCAGCACGCGGTTGCGCTTCACCTTGAACGACGGCGTCAGGTAGCCGTTCTCCTCGGTCCAGTCCTCCTCGAGGATGACGAACTTGCGGATCGACTCGGCCTTGGAGACCTGGGTGTTGGCGTCGTCGACCGCCTTCTGCACCTCGGCCAGCAGCGCCGGGTCGTCCAGCGGGCCGGTCCAGGCCTCGGTGTCGATGGTGACCAGCGCGGCGATGAACGGCTTGCCGTCGCCGACGGCCAGGCACTGGCTGACGTACGGGTTGGCGCGCACGCGGTCCTCGAGCACGGCGGGGGCGACGTTCTTGCCGCCGGCGGTCACGATGATCTCCTTCTTGCGACCGGTGATGCGGATGAAGCCGTCCGCGTCGATCTCGCCCAGGTCGCCGGTGCCGAACCAGCCGTCGGCGTCGAGCGCGGCCGCGGTGGCCTTCTCGTTGCGCCAGTAGCCCTGGAAGACCTGCGGGCCCCGGCACTGCAGCTCGCCGTCGGCGGCGATGCGGACCTCGGCGCCGGAGATCGGCAGGCCGACCGTGCCGACGCGCTCGCGGTGCGGCGGGTTCACGGCGAGCGCGGCGGTGGTCTCGGTGAGGCCGTAGCCCTCCAGGATCGTCACGCCGACCCCGCGGAAGAAGTGGCCGAGGCGCTCGCCCAGGGCGGCCCCGCCGGAGATGGCGTACTGGGCCTGGCCGCCGAGCGCGGCGCGCAGCTTGCCGTAGACCAGCTTGTCGAACAGGCCGTGGCGCAGCCGCAGGCCGAGGCCCGGCTTGCCGGCGTCCAGCGCGCGGCTGTACTCGATGGCCGTGGCGACGGCCTTGTCGAAGATCCTGCCCTTGCCCTCGGCGTGCGCCTTCTGGCTGGCGGAGTTGAAGACCTTCTCGAACACGCGCGGGACGGCGAGCACGAACGTCGGCTGGAACTCGCCGAGGCGCGGCACGAGGTCCTTGATGTCGGGGGAGTGGCCGAGGCGGGCGCCGGCGCGGATCGTGCCGACCTGGATGATCCGCGCGAACACGTGGGCCAGCGGCAGGAAGAGCAGCGTGGACGCGCCGTCCGCGTCGAACAGGTCGGGCAGCACCTCCAGCGCGCCGCCGAGCTCGGCCCGGAAGTTGCCGTGCGTGAGCATGCAGCCGCGCGGGCGTCCGGTGGTGCCGGAGGTGTAGACGATGGTGGCCAGCGTGGACGCGTCCATGGCCGCGTAGCGCTCGTCGAGGACGGCGTCGTCGACGCTCTCGCCGGCGGTGGCCAGCGTCGCCAGCTCGTCGGCGTCGATGGTCCAGGTCTGGCGCATGTCCGGCGCGGTGCCCGCGGCCTGCGCGACGCGCTCGGCGTGCTCGGGGGTCTCGACCACGGTCGCGACCGCGCCGGAGTCCTCGAGGATCCAGGCGATCTGGTCGACCGAGGACGTCTCGTAGATCGGCACGGTGACGGCGCCGGCGTACCAGATGGCGTAGTCGACGAGCGTCCACTCGTACCGCGTGCGCGAGAGCAGGGCGACCCGGTCGCCGGCCTGCACGCCGGACGCGACCAGGCCCTTGGCCAGCGCGCGCACCTGGGCGTCGAACTCGCCGATCGTGAC
Organism: Aeromicrobium sp. PFPM2_SD2; assembly: GCF_057364525.1. Lineage (NCBI taxonomy): Bacteria > Bacillati > Actinomycetota > Actinomycetes > Propionibacteriales > Nocardioidaceae > Aeromicrobium > Aeromicrobium sp. PFPM2_SD2. The sequence continues at coordinate 1,412 of NZ_JBNFNZ010000245.1, read as the reverse complement.
GTCCTGCCACTCGGTCGTGCCGATGTGCCGGCTGAACGCGACCGCGTCCGGGTCGAGGGCCAGCCGGTCACGGACGTCGTCGACGAGGTTGCCGTCGTAGCGCAGCGCGGTGTCAGTCACAGACGGCAGGTTACGACACGGTAACCCGGTGCCACCCGGTGACCCGGCTCACGCGGTCGTGCCCGGCCGGGTCGCGCGCGCCCGTGCGGATAGACTCGGTGCTCCGTCTCAGAGGGAGGTGTGATGGCCCGCACGACCAGCGACATCGTCATCGACGCGCCGGCGCACCAGGTGATGGCCGTCATCGCCGACTTCGACGCCTACCCCGACTGGGCGACGGGCATGAAGGAGGTCCGTCCGCTCAGCACCGGCACCGACGGACGTCCCGAGACGGTGTCGTTCGTGCTCGACGCCGCGCCGATCCGCGACTCCTACGTGCTGCGCTACGACTGGCAGGGCGACCGCGAGGTCTCCTGGTCGCTGGCCGAGCCCGCGACCATCCTGCGCTCGATGGACGGCTCGTACGTCCTCGAGGACGCCGACGGCGCGACCCGGGTGACCTACCAGCTCGCCGTCGACGTCTCGATCCCGCTGCTGGGCATGCTCAAGCGCAAGGCCGAGAAGGTCATCATCGACACGGCGCTGCGCGGTCTCAAGGCGCGGGTCGAGGGCCGCCCGTGAGCGAGCCGACGACCCGGGCGTGGTGGGGACGCGCCGGTGACCGAGCCCGACGAGGTCGGCTCCCTCGCCGAGGAGGCCGCCAAGCTGCTGCACGCGCTCGGCGGCGACCGCGACGACGCGGTCCGGTGCCCGCACGGCTGGTGCCCGCTGTGCCGGCTGGTGGAGCACGTGCAGGACAATCCCGAGGTTCTCGAGCAGGCGACCCAGGCGCCGCCGACGCGGTGCGCGCGGTGCGCACGCTGCTCGACCAGCTCGCCCCGAAGGAGGAGCGATGACGTACGCGGTGGGGATCGACATCGGCGGCACCAAGATCGCCGGCGGTCTCGTGGACGACGAGGGCCGGATCGTGCGCGAAGCGCGGGAGGCGACGCCCGGTGACGCCGCCCAGATCCCCGAGGTCGTGGCCCAGGTCGCCCAGCAGGTGCGCGGCGACGCCGAGGTCGCCGGCATCGGCATCGGAGCGGCCGGGTTCATCGGTGCCGACCGGTCGACGGTGCTGTTCGCGCCCAACATCCGCTGGCGCGACGAGCCGCTGGCCGAGCGGGTGTGCGAGCTGACCGACGTCCCGGTCGTCGTCGAGAACGACGCCAGCGCCGCGGCGTGGGGCGAGTTCCGCTTCGGCGCGGGCGCCGACAGCGACGACCTGCTGCTGGTCACCGTCGGCACGGGCGTGGGCGGCGGCATCGTCCACCGCGGCCAGCTGTTCCGCGGCGGCTTCGGCGTCGCGGGCG
>NZ_JBNFNZ010000244.1:0-3757 GCF_057364525.1 Aeromicrobium sp. PFPM2_SD2 | reverse complement strand
CGTGCGGCGCGGCGGCCAGGGCGGTGGGGCGGCGTCGGGGCGTCGGTCATGGCGCCCAGCGTAGGGCCGCGCGCGGCAGCCTAGGATCGAGGCCTCATGTTCCACGTCCTCTTCCACGAGCCCCGCATCGCGGGCAACACGGGCAACGCGATCCGCCTCTCGGCCGCGACCGGCAGCCACCTGCACCTCGTCGAGCCGCTCGGCTTCGACCTCGAGGACGCCAAGCTGCGCCGCGCCGGCCTGGACTACCACGACCTGGCCGCCGTGACGGTCCACCCGAGCCTCGAGGCGGCCTACGCGCAGCTGCTCCCGGCCCGGGTCTTCGCGTTCACGACCCAGGCGACGACGCGCTACACCGACGTGGCCTACGAGCCCGGCGACGTGCTCATGTTCGGCGCCGAGCCGACGGGGCTGCCCGACGCCGTGCAGCACGACGCCCGGGTCACCGACCGGCTGAGGCTGCCGATGCTGGCCTCACGCCGGTCGATGAACCTGGCGAACTGCGCCTCGATCGCGGTGTACGAGGCGTGGCGCCAGCACGACTTCGCCGGCGGACGGTAGCTACGCGAGCGTCGTGACGATCGACAGGTTGCCGGCGCCGTATCCGGGGACGTCGATCTTCACGTCCTCGCGGACGCCGATCGTCGCCGCCCACTGGGCGACGTCCGCGGGCAGGCCGCGGCCGGGCTCGAACGTCTCGAACAGACGCTGGTGCACCGGGCTCGCGTCGCCGATCGGGGCGGCGAGCACGTTGAGCACCTCGGCGGTGTTCTCGAGCAGGTTCGGGTACAGGTCCTTGTCGGCGATGGCGTCCTCGGCGGCGCCGACCGGCACCAGGCCGAGCGCGGCGCCGACGAAGGCGGCCAGCTTGAAGTCCATGACCGCGACGGTCGCGAGCCGGTTGTGGTCGTCGACGTAGGACGCGACGACGGGCAGCAGCCCGCGCTCGCCGTCGAGCACGACGCGGTCGCCGTCGGTCATCGAGACCTCACGGCCGAGCAGGCCGTCGAAGATGTCCTTGATCGCCTTGCGGGTGGGGAGCACGGCTGCCTCTCAGCCCAGCACGCCGCTGAGGGCGTCCTGGAACGACTCGGGGGTGAACGGCTTGGCGATGAGGAACAGCGCGCCGGCCTGCTCGGCGGTGGCGCGCATGTCGTCCGAGCCCTCCGACGTGACGAAGCCGAACGGACGGGTGTCGCCCTGCGCCGTGAGCGCGCGCAGCAGCTCGATGCCGGTCATGTTGGGCATGTTCCAGTCCGACAGGACCAGGTCGGGGTTCTCGGCGTTGACCTTGGCCAGGGCGTCGGCGCCGTCCACGGCCTCGACGACGTCGTGGTGGCCGAAGCCGGCCTGGCGCAGGGTGCGGACGACGATCTGACGCATCACGCGGCTGTCGTCGGCGACGAGGATCTTCATGGGGTGCTCCTCCGAGTGGGGCGAGGGGTGGCCGGTCAGGCGGACCGGTCGAGGATCTGGACGTAGACCGGGGCGCCGCGCCACGAGACGGCGACGCACTCGGCGGGGTCGGGCAGCTGGGCGGCCGGACGCACCTGGGGCAGGCCGAGGCGGCTCTCGCCCTCCAGGGCGCCCTTCACGCTGCCGCCGACGACGTTGAGGATCTCGCCGACCGCGTCGTGGACGTCGAGCTCGGGCAGCTCCTCGTCCTGCGGGGCGCCGAGCATCGTGGCCGCCATCTGGCGGGCCGCGTCGCCGTCGCAGAACAGGCGCAGCTCGCCGTTCCACGCGCCGGACACGGTGATGCTGGCCTCCAGGGCGCCGGCCAGCGCGTCCGAACCCTGGGGGAGGGGCTCGGCCACGGCGTACAGCATGGACTCCCAGACCTGCTCCAGCGCGGCCTGGACGAGCCCGGTGTCGGGTCCGGTCGTGACGGTCATGCGACGCCTCCGGGGGTCGGCACGAGCCCCAGCAGGTCGAGCTTCTCGACCAGGGCGTCGGGCGTGAACGGCTTGATCAGGTACTCGTGGGCGCCGGCCGCGAGCGCGCGGACGATGCGGTCCTGCTCGCTCTCGGTGGTCACCATCATGAGCGTGATGTCGCGCCACTCGGGGCGCGCCCGGATGGCCGTGACGAGCTCGAGCCCGTCCATGACCGGCATGTTCCAGTCGATGCACGCGACGGCGGGCAGCTCGTCCATCGACTCGAGCACGGTCAGGGCGTCCTGGCCGTCGGCGGCCTCGGACGTCTCGAAGCCCCGCTCGGTCAGGATGCGACCCACGATGCGGCGCATGGCCCGTGAGTCGTCAACAATCAACGCACGCATGAGCGCTGGTCCTCTCTGATTCGGTACACGGACGAGCGCCCCGCGGGGACGCGCTCCCAGGCGTCGTCGACGCCCATGGTCATCTCGGCGCGCGAGGAAGAGGTAGCCGTCGGGCGCCATCACCTGGCGCACGCGCCGCAGGATGTCACGCTTCGTGGCCAGGTCGAAGTAGATGAGCACGTTGCGCAGGAAGACGACGTCGAAGCGTCCCACCGGGCCGAACGGGCGCATGAGGTTGAGCTGGCGGAACTGCACCATCGCCGCGAGGTCGGGGTTGATCCGCCAGCTGATGCCCGCGCGCTGGAAGTGCTTGACCAGCGTCGTGACCGGCAGGCCGCGGTTGACCTCGAGCTGGGAGTACTCCCCCTTGCGCGCCTTGGCCAGGACCTCCTCGGACAGGTCGGTCGCGACGATGTCGACGTTCCAGCCGGCCACCTCGGGGGTGTCCCGCGTCGTCATCGCGATGCTGTACGGCTCCTGGCCGGTCGAGCACGCCGCCGCCCAGATGCGCAGGCTGCGGCCCGGACGCTCCTTGGCCAGCGTCGGCAGAACGTCCTGGCGCAGCGCGGTGAACGGGTCGGAGTCGCGGAAGAACGACGTCTCGTTGGTGGTCAGGGCCTCCACGACCTGGCGCAGCAGCGCCGGGTTGCGGGTGCGCTGCAGGTCGGCGACGAACACGTCGACCGACCCGTGGCCGTGCTGGCGGGCGAGCGGCAGCAGACGCGACTCGACGAGGTACTCCTTGCCCGTCTCCAGCACGATCGCGCTCTCGGCCCGCACGTGGTCACGCACGAAGCCGAACGCGTCGGCACCGATGCTCATGCTCGTCCCCCTCGATCGTCCACGAGCGCCTTGCTCGGAGCGAGCCGGCGCTGCACCTCCCCGGCGATCTGCGTCAGCGGCAGCAGCTGGTCGGCCAGCCCGGCGGCCGCGACGGCCCCCGGCATGCCCCAGACGACCGAGCTGGCCTGGTCCTGGGCGATGACGCTGCCGCCGCCGTCCACGACGTGCCGGGCGCCGACCGCGCCGTCCGACCCCATGCCGGTCAGCACGACGCCCAGCACGGGGCCGGACACCGCCTTGACCGCGGAGCGGAACAGGACGTCGACGGCGGGCCGGCAGTAGTTCTCCGGCGGGTCCTGGTTGAGCCCGGCCACGAAGCCGTGCGTGCCCTGGCGCTGCACCGTGAGGTGGAAGTCGCCCGGGGCGATGGTGACGCTGCCCGGCTCCATGACCATGCCGACCTCGGCCTCGCGCACCGGGAAGCGGCACTGACGGTCCAGGCGCGCGGCGAACTGGCGCGTGAACAGCGGCGGCATGTGCTGCACGACCGCGACCGGCACCGGCAGCGGCTGCAGCGCGGTCAGGAAGGTGTGCAGGGCCTCGGGCCCGCCGGTCGAGCTGCCGATGACGAGCATCTGGTAGCCGCCGGCCGGCTGCACGCGACTCGCGCGTCGGCGGCAGGGCTGGCCGCGC
>NZ_JBNFNZ010000243.1:0-3759 GCF_057364525.1 Aeromicrobium sp. PFPM2_SD2 | reverse complement strand
CGGGGGTCGGCCGGCGTCCGGCCGGGGACGCTCAGAGCGTCGTCGTGGCGACCTCGGCGTCCAGGCGCGGCAGGCGCGGGAACCAGGCGTCCGGGCCGGGCTTGCCGATGTTGACGACCATGAACGTCTGGCGGTTCAGCCCGGCGTGCAGGTCGGCGTCGATGCCGGCGGCGTCGAAGCCACCCATCGGGCCGGCGTGCAGGCCCATCGCGCGGACGGCGAGGATGAAGTAGCCGGCCTGCAGCCAGGCGTTGTTGCTGCCCACGGCGGCACGGACGGCGGCGTTCTCGTCGCCGGTGAACATCGCGGCTCGCTCGGGAGCGATCGGGAACACGGTGCCGAAGTGCTCGGGCCACTCGGTGTCGAAGCTCAGCACCGCGACGAGCGGGGCGGCCTTCGTCTTGGCGGCGTTGCCCTCGGCCATGTGGCTGACGAGACGCTCGCGCGCCTCCTCGCTGCGGACCCAGGTGACGCGCAGGGGCTGCACGTTCATCATCGTCGGGCCCATCTTGGCGAGCTCGTAGATCGCACGGGCGGTGTCCTCGGAGACCGGCTCGTCGGTGAACGTGTTCGCCGTGCGGGCCTCGCGGAACAGCAGGTCGAGGGCGTCGGAGTCGAGGGCGGACTCGGACACCAGGTCGAACCCGGCGCTCTGGTCGATGCTCATGGGCAGCCTTTCGTCGGAAGTGCGTACCCACAGTTGAACGAGCAACTACCTCGAGCGCTTCCCCCGCGAAGGCGTGACAACCTTCACACCCCGCCCTCCTTTTGTCCCAATCTCCGTTCGGCCTTCCTGCGAACAAGCGACGATCTGTTGAGTTAAGTTCCCCACGGAAGGTTCCGCACGACATGCCAGCTCGATTCCGCGACGTGGCGTGCGGCGCCGTCAGCGTCGCCCTCGCGTTTTCCGTCGTCAGTTGTGGCAGCGCCGCTCAGAAGGACGCCGCGCCCGCGGCTGAAGGGGCGTCCACGACGAGCCAGTCCACGCCTTCTGAGGCAGCCGCAGTCCCACTCATCGCCGTCCCGCTTGACGACCCGTGCCTCGCGGAGGCCGCTTCGGCACTCATCAACGACGTCGCGCCCGACTCTGACCTGACCCTGTCAGACGTCGCAGCCGGCCGCGACACCGTCGCCGCCGGAGGAACCAACCTGTCCACGGTCCTGGTGGAGGCTGGTCTCGGCTATCCACTGGAGTCCTCGACCGATCCGACCCGCGAGGCGGAACTGCTGTCGGCATCGAGGACGGCGGTGGAGATGGGACGCGGCGCCTATGACGACTCCCTTCGCTGCACCGCCGCTTACGCTGCCGCCGTTGTTGACGCGGCGTGGGCCGAGAGCCAAGACGTGAATCGCGGGTCGAGTGCGGCCGCCGCGGTCCTTGCCCTGGCGTCCCTCAGGGAGGCGCGTAACGGCGCTCGCGACTCGATCCGGTTGTTGCGAGACACCGGCGCGTTCACGGTCCAGGCGTTGCGGTCTGCTCGCGGAGGCACGGCCGCGGTCGCTCGCGCGCTTCGCCGGTACGACTCGATGTCCCGGCGCGTCGAGCGCACTCGGGAGATCTACAAGAAGCGCAAGGCGGCCGAACGCGCTGCTGCTCGCCGTGCTCGTGAGCGTGCGGCAGAAGCACGCCGGCAGCAGTCGACACCGCCACGCTCGTCCGCTCCCGATCTTTCTGGCTACACGGGCCCCCGCTGCTATGCACCTGGTGGACGCACCTGGCGACCCTGCTGATGTTCCGGAAGGCACGTCGCTGACATGAAGTCGTCCGTCCCGAACGGTTCGGGACCGGACCGACTGTGTCCCGGATCAGAACGGGTAGGGCGCGTGGCCCTCCTTCTGCAGGGTCATCCAGCGGGTCTCGGTGAACGAGTCGATGCCGGCCTGGCCGCCGAACTTGCCGTAGCCCGAGCTCTGGACGCCGCCGAACGGGGCGAACGGCTCGTCGTTGACCGACTGGTCGTTGACGTGGACGATGCCGGTCTTGATCCGCTCGGCGACTGCCCAGCCGGCCCGCAGGTCCTCGGCGATGACGCCGGCGGTGAGGCCGTACTCGGTCTCGTTGGCCAGCGCCACGGCCTCGTCGGGACCGTCGACCGTGTAGATCGCGGTGGCGGCGCCGAAGATCTCCTCGCGGTGCATCCGCATGTCCGGCGTGACGTCCGAGAGCACCGTGGCCTGGAGGAGCGCGCCCTCGGGGGCCTTGCCGCCGGTGTGCAGGGTGGCGCCCTTGTCGACGGCGTCCTGGATGAGCGCGAACTGGCGCTCGGCCGCGCGGACGTTGACCTGGGGGCCGATCACCGTGCTCGCGTCGGTCGGGTCGCCGGCGGGCAGCGAGGCGACCTTGGCGACGAGCTTCTCGGTGAACTCCTCGGCGATCGAGCGGTCGACGATGATCCGGTCGGCCGACATGCAGATCTGGCCGGCGTTCATGAAGGCGCCGAACGTCGCGGCGTCGACCGCGTAGTCGATGTCGGCGGACTCCAGGACGACGACGGAGTTCTTGCCACCGAGCTCGAGCACGGCCGGCTTGATGTGCTGGGCGGCGAGCGTGCCGATCGTGCGGCCGACGTTGGTGGAGCCGGTGAAGTTGACGTTGCGCACGCGCTCGTCGGAGATGAGCGCCTCGACGACCTCGGCCGCGTCGTCGCGGTCGTTCGTCACGACGTTCAGCACGCCGGCGGCAGTCCCGCGTCGATGAGCACGTCGGCCAGGAACAGGCCGCACGCCAGCGGCGCGTCCTCGCTCGGCTTGAGCACCACGGTGTTGCCCACCGCGAGCGGCACGGCCAGGGCGCGGACGCCGAGGATGAACGGGGCGTTCCACGGCGAGATCGCGGCGCAGACGCCGTAGGGACGCTTGACGCCCAGCGAGAGCTTGCCGGGCATGTCGGTCGTGAGCACCTGGCCCTGGACGGCGGTGGCGGCGGTCGCGGCCGAGCGCAGGATCTCGGCGGCCAGGTGGGCGTTGAAGCCGGCCCACGGCGCGACGCCACCGACCTCGCGGGCCATCAGCTCGATGCCCTCGGGCGTGCGCTCCTCGAGCAGGTCGGCGGCCTTGGCGAAGATGCGGGCGCGCTCGGACGGGCCGGTGGCCGACCACGTCTCGAACGCCGCCTCGGCGGCGTCGACCGCCCGGTGGACGTCCTCGGGCCCGGCTGCGGCCACCTGGGCGTAGACGCTCTGGTCCCACGGCGAGATGTCGTCGGTGGTGCGTCCGGACGCGGCGGGGACGTGCTCGCCGTTGATGATGAGGTCGCGCTGGATGGTCACGATGGGTCCTCTCGAGGGGAAGGAAGGTCTGCCTTCATCCTCGCCCCGCACCCGGGCCAGCGACACCCGGGGTCAGCGTCCGGTCCACCTCGGCGTGCGCTTCTCGGCGAACGCGGCGACGCCCTCGGCCGCGTCCTGCGACGAGATCACCGGTGCGGCGAGCTCGGACTGGCGCAGGAAGGCGTCCTCGGCGCTCCAGTGCGGAGCCTCCTCGACGATGCGCTTGCCGACGGCGACGCTCAGGGGTGCGTTGGCGGCGATGCGCTCGGCCAGCTCGATCGCCGCGTCGAGCACCTTCCCGGCAGGCGCCAGGACGTTGACCAGGCCGAGCTCGTGCAGGCGTCGCGCGGGCAGCGGGTCGCCGGTGAGGACGAGCTCCATCGCGACGTTGCGCGGCAGCCGCTCGCTGACCCGCAGCACGCCGCCGGCCGCCGCCACCAGTCCCGCGCCTCGGCTCGGGCAGGCCGAGCTCGGCTCCTCGGCCCGCCAC
>NZ_JBNFNZ010000242.1:0-3765 GCF_057364525.1 Aeromicrobium sp. PFPM2_SD2 | reverse complement strand
ACACGCGCCCGGTACCGGCCGGAGGTCGGCCGGCGGCTCCCCGCCCAGCTCGGCGCCGAGCCCGCTCTCGGCGCCCGGCAGCACCTCGCGCACGAGCTGGGCGATGGCGGTGAGGTCGCGCTCGGCCAGGAACCGGCCCACCTCGTCGGGCACGTCCACCGGGCGCCGCACGGTCACCCGGACGCCGCGCTCGTCCACCGTCACCGACGGCGTGGCGAACGAGTGGCTCAGGTCCAGGAAGCGCAGGCCCAGCTCCATGGCCGCCCCGAACGTCGGCGCCGACTGCATGGCGAAGCCGAGCACCCCGAACGTCGTCAGGTGGTACCGCCGGCCGAGCTCGACGGCCGGGACGCCGCGCCGGGTGAGCTCGCGGGCGACGTTGGCCATGACGTCGAGCTCCTGGCGGGCGGTCATCATCGCGTCCGGGTCGCGGCCGTCGACCGGCAGCCGGACGCCGGCGAACACCGCCGCGCGCGGGATGCGCAGGGCGTCGGTCAGGTCCAGCACGGGCTCCAGTCCCGCGGCGGCCCGCGGGAAGTCCCAGCCGGAGCGGGACGGGAGGAGCGCGATCGACATGGCCGTCATTATGCCGACCCTGGCCGCTGACGTGCTCCCCGTCACACTCCGGCCCGCCTAGCCTGCCGAGGGTGAGCACCCCACGAGTCCGAGTCCTGGTCGTCGGCGCCGGCTTCGGCGGCCTGGCCGCCGCCACCGAGCTGCGGCGCACCGGCGTCGCCGACGTGCAGGTGCTGGAGCGGGCCGACGAGGTCGGCGGCGTCTGGCGCGAGAACACCTACCCCGGCGCCGCCTGCGACGTGCCGTCGGCGCTGTACTCGTGGTCGTGGGCGGCCGACCGCCCGTGGCGGCGCCGCTACGCCCCGCAGCCGGAGATCCTCGACTACATCCGCGACACCGCGGCCGAGCACGGGCTGCGCGACCTGGTCCGCACCAAGACGCCGGTGACCGCCGCGCGCTACGACGAGGCGACCCGCACCTGGCAGGTCACCACCGGCACCGGCGAGACGCTCGAGGCCGACGTGGTCGTGTCGGCCGTCGGCCAGCTGTCCGAGCCGGTCGTGCCCGACCTGCCCGGCCGCGACACGTTCGCCGGTCCGGCCTTCCACTCCGCGCAGTGGCGTCACGACGTCGACCTGACCGGCAAGCGCGTCGTGGTCGTCGGCACCGGCGCGAGCGCGATCCAGTTCGTCCCGCAGGTCGCGAAGCAGGCCGCGCACGTCACCGTGCTGCAGCGGTCGGCGCCCTACGTCGTCCCCAAGCCCGACCGTCCGCACGGCCGGGTCCACCACGCGCTGCTGCGCCGGCTGCCGTTCCTGCGCCGGCTCGAGCGCGCCGTCGTCCTGCGGCTGACCGAGCAGCTCAACGCGGCCCTCGGCCAGGACGGGCCGCTGACGACGGTGCTGCACCGCGCCTGGCGGCTGCACCTGCGTCACCAGGTGAAGGACGCCTCGCTGCGCGCCCGGCTCGTGCCGGACTACCCGCTGGGCTGCAAGCGGCTGCTGTTCTCCAACGACTGGTACCCGACGCTCGCCTCGCCCCACGTGGACGTGGTGACCGAGGGCATCGAGGGCGTGGAGCCGGGCGGCGTCCGCACCGCCGACGGCGTCCTGCACGAGGCCGACGTGCTGTTGTGGGGCACCGGCTTCGCGGCCACCGACTTCCTGGCCAGCCTGCGGGTGACCGGCGTCGGCGGCCGCGACCTGCACGAGCAGTGGGCGGACGGGGCCAGCGCCCACCTCGGCGTGGCCGTGCCGGGCTTCCCCGGCTTCTACTGCCTGTACGGCCCGCACACCAACCTCGGCGGCAGCTCGATCCTGGGCATGCTCGAGCCCCAGGCGCGCTACGTCGCCCAGCTCGTGCGCCGGATGGCCGAGCGGCCGGGCACCCGGCTGGACGTGCGGTCCGACGTCGCCGACGCGTTCGAGGACGAGATGCGCACCCGCCTGGCCGGCAGCGTGTGGACCGGGTGCGCCAGCTGGTACCGAGGCAGCGACGGGCACGTCAGCACCAACTGGCCCGGCCGCACGGCCGAGTACGCCCGGCGGCTCGAGTCCGTCCGGTGGTCCGACTACGAGGAGGTTCCCGCGTGAGCGAGACCCGACACGACTACGACGTCCTGGTCATCGGCTCGGGCTTCGGCGGCAGCGTCACGGCGCTGCGGCTGACCGAGAAGGGCTACCGGGTGGGCGTCCTCGAGGCCGGCCGGCGGTTCGCCGACCACGAGCTGGCCACGACCTCCTGGCGGGCGCGCGACTACCTGTTCGCGCCGGCCGCCGGGCTGCTCGGCATCCAGAAGATCACCCTGCTCAAGGACGTCCTGGTGCTCAGCGGGGCGGGCGTCGGCGGCGGCTCGCTGGTGTACGCCAACACGCTGTACGAGCCCAAGGACGGCTTCTTCCGCGACGCCAGCTGGTCCCGCTTCACCGACTGGAAGGCCGAGCTGGCGCCGGCGTACGACCAGGCCAGGCGGATGCTCGGCGTCGAGGCCTATCCGCGCATCACGCCGTCGGACCGGGCCGTGCTCGGCGCCGCGGAGCGGATGGGCGTCGCCGACACGTTCGGCCCCACCGACGTCGGCGTGCTGTTCGGCGAGACCCGCGGCGTCGCCCCCGGCACCACCGTGCCCGACCCGTACTTCGGTGGCGTGGGCCCCGAGCGCACCACCTGCATCCACTGCGGCGACTGCATGACCGGCTGCAACGTCGGGGCCAAGAACACCACGGTCAAGAACTACCTGTACCTGGCCGAGCAGGCCGGCGCCCAGGTGCACGCGCTCACCACGGTGACCGACGTGCGTCCGCTCCCGGGCGGCGGCTACGCCGTGCACACCCGGGGCACGAACAACGTCGCCCGGCACCGCACGAAGGTGTTCACCGCCGACGAGGTGGTGTTCAGCGCCGCGGCCATCGGCACCCAGCGACTGCTGCACCGCCTGCGCGACAACGGGTCGCTGCCGCGCCTGTCGCCGCGGCTGGGCCAGCTCACCCGCACCAACTCCGAGGCCATCCTCGGCGTGCGCACGCACCGGCCGGACGCCGACTACAGCGAGGGCGTCTCGATCACGTCGTCCATCCACCTGGACGACCACACCCACCTCGAGCCGTGCCGCTACGGCCCAGGCAGCAACACCATGGGGCTGCTGATGGCCATGATGGTGGACCCCGTCGCCGGCCGGCGCCGGCTCACGGTGGGCCTGCGCAACATGTGGCGCAACCGGCGCAAGCTGCCCTGGTTCCACGACCCGCGGCGCTGGTCGCAGGAGACCATCCCGCTGCTCATCATGCAGACGTACGACAACTCGCTGTCGACGTTCACGCGCCGCCGGCTCGGCCGGCGGGTCATGACCACCCGCCAGGGCGAGGGCGAGCCGAACCCGACCTGGATCAAGCTCGGCCACGACGCGGCCCGGGCGATCGCCGACATCACGGGCGGCGAGCCGGCGGGCACGTGGCTGGACCTGGTCGACGTCCCGACCACCGGGCACCTGCTCGGCGGCGTGCCGATGGGCGAGGACGCCGACCGCGGCGTCATCGACCCCTACCACCGGGTGCACCACTACCCCGGCCTGCACGTCATCGACGGCTCGGCGGTGTGCGCCAACCTCGGCGTCAACCCGTCGCTGACCATCACGGCCATGGCGGAGCGCGCGGTGTCGCTGTGGCCGAACCGGGGCGAGGCCGACCCGCGGCCCGCCCTGGGCGAGCCGTACCGCCGGCTGCTCCCCGTCGCGCCCCGACGTCCGGCGTG
>NZ_JBNFNZ010000241.1:0-3780 GCF_057364525.1 Aeromicrobium sp. PFPM2_SD2 | reverse complement strand
CGCGGTGTTCGCGGCCAGCGACCTCATGGCCCTGGGCGCGGTGCGCGCGCTGCGCGAGGCCGGGCGCAGCGTGCCCGGCGACGTCGGCGTCGTCGGCTTCGACGGCATCCCGCAGGGCGCCTCGCACGAGCCGCCGCTGACCACCGTCGTGCAGCCGCTCGACCGGCTCGGCCGCGAGATGGCGCGCATGGTGCTGCGGCACGTCGACGGCACGCCGGCGGGCCCCGAGCAGCTGGTGCTGCCGGTCGAGCTGACGGTCGGCGGCACGTCCTGAGCGACGCCCCGCCCGGCGCCCCGCCCGGCGCTCCGCTCCGCCGTCGTTAGGCTGCTGGAGTGATCGAGCAGCTGCACCCCGCCCTCCGTCCGTCCTTCGAGGCCGTCCTCCAGCGCAACCCCGGGGAGCCCGAGTTCCACCAGGCCGTGCTGGAGGTGATGCTCAGCCTCGCCCCGATCGCCGAGACCCGGCCCGACTACACGCAGTGGTCGATCCTGTCGCGCATCTGCGAGCCCGAGCGCCAGATCATCTTCCGCGTCCCGTGGACCGACGACGAGGGCGTCGTGCACATCAACCGCGGCTTCCGCGTCGAGTTCAACTCCGCGCTCGGCCCGTTCAAGGGCGGCCTGCGCTTCCACCCGTCGGTGAACCTGAGCATCATCAAGTTCCTGGCCTTCGAGCAGGTCTTCAAGAACGCCCTGACCGGCATGCCGATCGGCGGCGGCAAGGGCGGCTCGGACTTCGACCCCAAGGGCCGCTCCGACGCCGAGATCATGCGGTTCTGCCAGTCGTTCATGACCGAGCTGTACCGCCACATCGGCGAGTACACCGACGTCCCGGCCGGCGACATCGGCGTCGGCGGCCGCGAGATCGGCTACCTGTTCGGCCAGTACAAGCGCATCACCAACCGCTACGAGTCCGGCGTGCTGACCGGCAAGGGCCTGTCGTGGGGCGGCTCGCAGGTGCGCACCGAGTCGACCGGCTTCGGCACCGTGTTCTTCGCCGCCGAGATGCTCGCCGCCCGCGGCGAGTCGCTCGAGGGCAAGCGCGTCGTCGTCTCCGGCTCGGGCAACGTCGCGACCTACGCCATCCAGAAGGCCCAGGCGCTCGGCGCGACGGTCGTCGCCTGCTCGGACTCGGCCGGCTACGTCGTCGACGAGGACGGCATCGACCTGGCGCTGCTGCGCGACGTCAAGGAGGGTCGCCGCGAGCGGCTCACCGCCTACGCCGACGAGCGCGCCTCGGCCACGCACGTCGCCGACGGGTCGATCTGGGACGTGCCGTGCGACGTCGCGCTGCCCTGCGCGACGCAGAACGAGCTGGACGGCGACCACGCCCGGACCTGGTCGGGAACGGCGCTCGCCTGGTCGCCGAGGGCGCGAACATGCCCTGCACGCCCGAGGCGGTCGCGGTCTTCCGCGAGCACGACGTCGCGTTCGCACCCGGCAAGGCCGCCAACGCCGGCGGCGTGGCCACCAGCGCGCTGGAGATGCAGCAGAACGCCAGCCGTGACTCGTGGGCCTTCGGCTACACCGAGAACCGGCTGCAGACGATCATGCGCGACATCCACACGTCCTGCGTCGAGACCGCCGCCCGCTACGGCGAGCCGGGCAACTACGTCATGGGCGCCAACCTGGCCGGCTACACCAAGGTCGCCGACGCCATGGTCGCCCAGGGCGTCATCTGAGCCCGGCGCCGCTCGGTAGCATCGGCGCCATGACACGGGTCGCGGTGCTGGGAGCCAAGGGACGCATGGGCACGGAGGCGGTCAAGGCCGTCGGTGCCGCGGACGACCTGGAGGTCGTCGCCGAGATCGGGTCGAGCGACCCGCTGGAGGCGCTCGTCGAGGCCGGCGCCGAGGTGGCGGTCGAGCTGACCCGTCCGGACGTCGCCCTGGACCACGTGCGCTTCTGCGTCGAGAACGGCGTCCACGTCGTCGTCGGCACGTCCGGCTTCGACGACGCCAAGGTGGCGCAGGTCCGCGAGCTGCTGGCCGACCACCCCGGCGTCGGTGTCGTCGTCGCGCCCAACTTCTCCATCGGCGCGGTGCTCATGATGCGCTTCGCGGCGATCGCGGCGCCGTTCTTCGAGTCCGTCGAGGTCGTGGAGATGCACCACCCGGACAAGGTGGACGCGCCCTCCGGCACCGCGGTCCGTACGGCCGAGCTGATCGCCGCCGCGCGGCGCGAGGCCGGCAGCGCCCCGCTGCCGGACGCCACCCGCACCGACCCGGACGGGTCGCGCGGCGCGACGGTCGAGGGCATCCCGGTGCACGCGGTGCGCATGCGGGGCTTCACCGCGTCGCAGGAGGTGCTGCTCGGCGACCCGGGGGAGATCTTCTCCATCCGCCACGACTCCTCGCACCGCGAGTCGTTCATGCCGGGCGTGCTGGCCGCCGTCCGCGCCGTGCCGCAGCGTCCCGGGCTCACGCTCGGGCTCGACGCGATCCTCGGCCTGTAGCTAGAGCACCGCGCGGACGAGCGCGGCGACCAGGGCGGCGCCCACCACCACGGGCAGGAACGACCTCCGCAGCGACAGCATGACCGCCGCCGCGACGAGGGCGACCGCGCGGGCGTCCAGCACGACGTCCGACCCGTCGCCCAGCACCTGCACGGCCACCAGCGCGCCGAGCAGCGCCACCGGGATGAGGTCGGACACCCGGCGCGTGAAGGGGTGGTCCAGCACGCGCTGGGGGACGGCGAGACCGGCCAGCTTCAACGCGTAGGTGCCCACCACGAGCACGCCGATCGCGAGCCACAGCGTCATGCCGCACGCTCCCGCTGGGTGAGCAGCCCCACCAGCACGGCGACCGCGCCGCCCGCGATGATCGGGACGCCGGCGGGGGTGAGGGGCACGAGACCGGTCGCGGCGGCGGCGCCCACGAGCGCCACCACGCGCGCGTGCCAGGTGGTCAGCCGCGGCCACAGCAGCGCGAGGAAGGCGGCGCCCACCGCGGCGTCCAGGCCGTACGTGCGCGGGTCCCCGATCGCCTTGCCGGCCAGGGCGCCGAGCAGCGTGAAGAGGTTCCAGAGCACGAGGATGCCGACGCCGGTCCACCAGAACGCGACGCGGGCCGAGCGGGTGTCGTCCTGGCCGAGCGCCATCGCGGTGGACTCGTCGATGACCACGTGGGCGGCGGGCAGCCGCGCCGCGCCGCGGAGCCGCAGCAGCGGGGCGAGGCTGATGCCGTAGAAGGTGTTGCGCGTGCCCAGCAGGAGCGCCGTCAGCGCCCCCGCGAACGGGTTGCCGCCGGAGGCGACGACGCCGATGAACGCGAACTGGGACGCGCCGGTGAACACCAGCAGCGACAGCAGGCAGGTCTGCAGCACGTCCAGCCCGGACGCCACGCCGATGGCGCCGAACGAGATGCCGTACGCGCCCGTCGGCACGGCCACGCCCAGCGAGTCGGCGACGATCCCGCGGTCGCTCATGCCGGACGCAGGTCCGTGTGCAGCCGGACCTGGCGCAGCCGGGCCCCGCCGGGACCCTCGAGCTCGCGGAAGGCGCCGTCGGCGGCCCACCCGGCGCCCAGCGCGAACGCGCGGACGTCGTCGGCGGTGGACGGGACCCACCAGGTCGCGCGGGTGAAGCCGTCCGCGCGCATCGTGTCCGCGGCCGCCTGGAGCAGGCGCGAGCCGTGCCCGGCACCCCGGTGGTCGGGGGACACGACGAGCTCACCGATCTCGCCGTCGGCGACCGGGTCGGCGTCGGCGTCCTGGGCCGGGTGGACGAGCACGTACCCGCGCAGGTGCGGGCCGTCCGTCGCCACCAGCACGCGGGCCCGG
>NZ_JBNFNZ010000240.1:0-3823 GCF_057364525.1 Aeromicrobium sp. PFPM2_SD2 | reverse complement strand
GGGCCGGCGACGAGCTCCTCCCACGCCTGCACGGAGATGGCGCAGGCCCGGCGCAGGGCGTCGAGCTCCAGCTCGTCCTTGACGACGCGCAGCGCCTCGACCGCCGCGCGCCAGGGACACGAGCGCGGTGCCCTCGGCCGCACCGCTCAGCACCGCGTGGTCGTCCACGCTGAGCGCATGGGTCTCGATCCCCCACCGTCCGGACGTGCGGGCGGCGCCCGACGGCGAGCAGCTCGCGGGTCACGGCGATCTCGAGGTCCGGGGCCTCGGCGGCGGCCTGGTCCTGGTAGCGTCCGTCGGTCAGCAGCACGACCGGACCGTCGACCGGGACGAGCAGCGCCGCGTTGGACCCGGTGAAGCCGCTCAGGTAGCGGACGTTCACCAGGGCGGTGACGAACGCGCCGTCGAGGTCGCGCTCGACGAGCACCTCGCGCAGGCGGGCACGGCGCTCGGCGTGGCTCACCGTGCCACCGCCGCGTGCGCCGCACGCAGGTCGGCGTCGGACGGCCCGGCCAGGATGGCGGGACGTCCGACGCCGTCGAGCACGACGAAGCGCAGCTCGGTGCCACGGGTCTTCTTGTCCAGCCGCATGCCCGCCAGCAGGGTGTCGTAGCCCGCGGCGCCCAGGTAGCGCACCGGCAGGCCGACCGACGCCAGCGTGTCGCGGTGCCGGCGCACGAGGTCGGCGTCGATGCGGCCGGCGCGCTCGGCCAGCTCCGCGGCGAACACCATGCCGATGCTGATCGCCTCGCCGTGCCGGATGCGGAAGTTCTCGGCCCGCTCGATCGCGTGGCCCAGGGTGTGCCCGTAGTTGAGCGCCTCGCGGCCGATCCCGCCGTCCGCGCCGGTCTCGCGCAGGTCGCCGGCCACGGTGCGCGCCTTGACCGCGATGCCCCGGGCGACGACCTCGGCGAGCACGTCGCTGTCGACCCGCTGCACGGCCGCCGGGTCGCGCTCGACGAGCTCGAGGATCTGCGCGTCGGCGATGAAGCCGCACTTGATGACCTCGGCCAGGCCGCTGCGGACCTCGCGGGCGGGCAGGTCGTGCAGCGAGTCCAGGTCGCACAGCACGCCGAGCGGCTCGTGGAAGCTGCCGACGAGGTTCTTGCCCGCGGGCAGGTTGATGCCGGTCTTGCCGCCGACCGCCGCGTCGACCATGCCCAGCACCGTCGTCGGGATGGTGACGAAGCCGACGCCGCGCAGCCACGTGGCGGCCACGAACCCGGCCAGGTCGGTCGTCGCGCCGCCGCCCAGGCCGACGACGACGTCGCTGCGGGTGAACCCGGCGCGGGCCAGCACGCCCCAGCAGAACGCGGCCACGTCGGACGTCTTCGCGGCCTCACCGTCGGGCACCTCGATCAGGTGCACGTCGACGCCGTCGCCGGCCAGGAAGCGGCGCAGCGCTGCGCGCGTCCCGGCCAGCACCGGCGGGTGGAACCGACGGCGACGCGGGCGGGCGCCCGCCACCAGGGCCCAGACCTCGGTGACGACGCCGTGGCCGACGACGACCTCGTAGGGCTGGGCGGACGCGACGGGGATGCGGGTGGTCATCGAACCTCCAGGATCGGCAGGACCAGGTCGACGACCTGCTCGGCGGTCAGCTCGTCGGTGCGGACGACGTGGTCGGCCACCTCGGTGTACAGCGGACGACGGTGGTCGAGCAGGGTCTTCAGCCGGGCGCGGACGCCGCCCACGAGCAGCGGACGCGACGAGGCCAGGCCGACGCGGCGCACCGCCTCGGCGAGCCCGAGGTCGAGGAGCACCACCGCGGGGTGCTCGGCGAGCAGCGCGCGGGTCGCGGGGTCGGAGCACCGCTCCCCCCGCCGAGCGACAGGACGCCCGTCGTGCTCGCCGCAGCGCGAGGGCGACCGCGGCCGCCTCGCGCTCGCGGAAGTACGGCTCGCCGCGGTCGACGAACAGGTCGGCGATCGGCACGCCTCGGCCGCCTCGACGTCGGCGTCGGTGTCGCGCACCGCGACGCCGAGCCGCTCACCCAGCAGCTGGGCGACGGTGGTCTTGCCGGCCCCCGGGGGGCCGACGAGGACGACGAGCGGGCGCACCACGTCAGCGGTACCGCAGGTTCGCCAGGTACGACTCGGCGTTGCGACGCGTCTCGCCCACCGAGTCGCCACCGAACTTCTCCAGGGCCGCGTCGGCCAGGACGAGCGCGACCATCGCCTCGGCGACGATGCCGGCTGCGGGCACGGCGCAGACGTCCGAGCGCTGGTGGTGCGCCGCCGCCTCCTCGCCGGTGCTCACGTCGACGGTGCGCAGCGCCCGCGGCACGGTCGCGATCGGCTTCATCGCGGCGCGGACCCGCAGGACCTCGCCGGTCGTCATGCCGCCCTCGACGCCACCGGAGCGGTCCGACACGCGGCGGATGCCCTCGTCGGTGGGGACGATCTCGTCGTGGGCCAGCGAGCCGGGCGTGCGGGCGAGCTCGAACCCGTCACCGAGCTCGACGCCCTTGATCGCCTGGACGCCCATGAGCGCGGCGGCGAGCCGCGCGTCGAGACGCTTGTCCCACATCGTGTGCGAGCCGAGTCCCGGCGGCAGCCCGTGGACGACCACCTCGACGACGCCGCCGAGCGTGTCGCCGTCCTTGTGCGCCTGGTCGATCTCGGCGACCATCGCGGCGCTGCCCTCGGGGTCGAAGCAGCGCACGGGGTCGGCGTCCAGCCGGTCGCGGTCGGCGCGGGTCGGCAGGGCGGTGCCCGGGGAGACCGCGCGCCCGATCGACACGACGTGCGAGACGAGCGTGACGCCCAGCGCCTGCTCCAGGAAGTGCGCGGCGACCTCGCCCAGCGCGACCCGCGCAGCCGTCTCGCGGGCGCTCGCCCGCTCGAGGATCGGACGCGCCTCGTCGAAGTCGTACTTCTGCATGCCGGCCAGGTCCGCGTGGCCGGGCCGCGGACGGGTCAGCGGCGCGTTGCGCGCGGAGCCCTCGAGCTCGGCCGGGTCGACCGGGTCGGCAGCCATGACCTTCTCCCACTTCGGCCACTCGCTGTTGCCGATGCGGAAGGCGACCGGGCTGCCGAGCGTCGAGCCGTGCCGGACGCCGCCGACGACCTCAAGCTCGTCGGCCTCGAACTTCATGCGGGCGCCGCGGCCGTAGCCCAGGCGGCGGCGCGCGAGCGCGTCCTGGACGTCCTTGCTGGTCACCTGCACACCGGCCGGCAGGCCCTCGAGCACGGCCATGAGCGCGGGGCCGTGGGACTCACCGGCGGTCAACCATCGAAGCATGGGGCAGATTCTCCCACGCGGCCCACCGGGCGCCGCGCACCCGCCCGAGGGCCGGTCACGCACCCAGCACGAGCGGCGGCCACAGGACGCCGACCAGGGCACCCGCGACGAGGAACGGCCCGAACGCGAACCGGCGCGGGTCGAGGCGTCCGAGCCGTCCGAGCACCACCCCGAGCACCGCGGCCAGCACGAAGGCCGCGTAGACGCCCACCAGCAGCTCGGTCCAGCCGGACGCGGCCATCACCATCCCCAGCGCCGGCGACAGCCGCACGTCCCCGTAGCCCAGGCTGCCGGGTGCGACGAGCCACAGGGCGGCCAGCACGGCGAACAGTGCCGCTCCCCCGGTCACGGCACGGACGAGCAGGTCGTGGTCGCGCTCCACGGCGACGACGACGAGCAGCACGCCGAGCACGGCGGCGTTGAGCGGCAGCACGATCCGGCGGGGCAGCAGCCGGGTGCGGGCGTCGACGTACGCCAGCAGCAGTCCCACCGGCACGAGCACCGCCCAGGCCAGCACGAGCGCGGTCGGCCGGACGAGCCAGCCGACGACCCCGGTGACGACAGCCGAGCCGGCCGCCAG
>NZ_JBNFNZ010000239.1:0-3823 GCF_057364525.1 Aeromicrobium sp. PFPM2_SD2 | reverse complement strand
GCGGGCGAGGTCGTCGTCGGTCAGGCCGTGGCGGGCTCGCAGCGCGGCGTCGGCGCGTCCGGCGGCCGTGGCGAGCAGGGTGACCGCCAGCGGCGCCCACGCGGCGTCCGGATGGGCGGACCGGAGCGCGTCGACCTCGCGCGCGCGGTGACGAGGTCCTGGGCGACGGTGACGGCGTTCGGGTGGCCCGGTGCCAGGGACAGCAGGTCGTCGACCAGCATGGACGCCCAGCGGACGGTGTTGCGCGCCCGGCGCTCGTCCACCTCGTCCATGACCGTCCTGCTTCCTCGTGGCCGCCGGCCGTCCCGACGTCGAACAGGGACCCTATCGTCCGGCGCCGACGACGACGTCCGGCCGGTGCTCGTGCTGCACCATCGGTCGCGCGGTCCGCGACCTGAGCGACGCCCTCGCGGCGCACCCGCGGTGTCACCGCGGCCTGGCAGGATGCGGGCTGACGACCGCGACCAGGAGACCGGCCATGTCCGACACGCAGACCGAGCGCCCCCCGTCCCACGCCGCCGACGCCCACGACCTCCTGCGGGTGCAGGGCGCGCGGGTCAACAACCTGCGCGACGTGAGCGTCGAGCTGCCCAAGCGGCGCCTGACGGTGTTCACCGGCGTCTCGGGCTCGGGCAAGAGCTCGCTCGTCTTCGGCACGATCGCCGCGGAGTCCCAGCGGCTCATCAACGAGACCTACAGCGCGTTCGTGCAGGGCTTCATGCCCACGCTCGCGCGACCCGACGTCGACGTCCTGGAGGGGCTGACGACGGCGATCATCGTCGACCAGGAGCGCATGGGGGCCAACCCCCGCTCCACCGTCGGCACCGCCACCGACGCCAACGCGATGCTGCGCATCCTGTTCAGCCGCCTCGGCGACCCGCACGTCGGCTCGCCCAACGCGTACTCGTTCAACGTCCCGTCGGTGCGCGCCAGCGGTGCCATCACCATCGAGCGCGGCGGGCGCACGAAGGCCGAGAAGGCGACGTTCGAGCGGCTCGGCGGCATGTGCCCGCGGTGCGAGGGCACCGGCCGGGTCCAGGACTTCGACGTCACGGCGCTCGTCGACGCGAGCAGGTCGCTGAACGAGGGCGCCATCACCGTCCCGGGCTACAGCATGGACGGCTGGTACGGACGCATCTTCCGCGGCTGTGGCTGGTTCGACCCCGACAAGCCGGTCGGCGAGTTCTCCGAGCAGGAGTGGCACGACCTGCTGCACCGCGAGGCGACCAAGATCAAGGTCGAGGGCATCAACGTCACGTACATGGGACTGGTGCCGCAGATCGAGAAGTCGTTCCTGTCCAAGGACGTCGAGGCGATGCAGCCGCACGTGCGCCGGTTCGTGGAGCGTGCCGTCACGTTCGCGACCTGCCCCGAGTGCGACGGCACGCGGCTGAGCCCCGAGGCACGCTCGTCGCGCATCCGCGGCATGAACATCGCCGACCTGTGCGCCATGCAGATCACCGACCTCGCGGCGTGGGTGCGCGACCTCGACGAGCCGTCCGTCGCTCCGCTGCTGGCCGGGCTGAGCCACCTGCTCGACTCGTTCGTGGCGATCGGCCTGGGCTACCTGTCCCTGGACCGGCCGTCCGGCACGCTGTCGGGCGGCGAGTCGCAGCGCACCAAGATGATCCGTCACCTCGGCTCGTCGCTGACCGACGTCACGTACGTCTTCGACGAGCCCACCGTGGGGCTCCACCCGCACGACATCGACCGCATGAACGCGCTGCTGCTCCAGCTGCGCGACAAGGGCAACACCGTCCTGGTCGTCGAGCACAAGCCGGAGACCATCGCGATCGCCGACCACGTCGTCGACCTCGGGCCCGGCGCGGGGTCGCGCGGCGGCGAGATCTGCTTCGAGGGCAGCGTCGAGGCGTTGCGGGCCAGCGACACGGTGACCGGGCGCCACCTCGACGACCGGGCCCGGCTCAAGGACGCGGTCCGCACGCCCACCGGCGTCCTGGAGGTGCGCGGGGCCGACGCCAACAACCTGCGCGACGTGGACGTCGACGTGCCGCTCGGCGTGCTGGTCGTCATCACGGGCGTCGCCGGGTCCGGCAAGAGCTCGCTCGTGCACGGCTCCATCGCCTCGCGCGACGACGTGGTCGCGGTCGACCAGAGCGGCATCAAGGGGTCGCGCCGCAGCAACCCGGCGACCTACTCGGGTCTGCTGGAGCCGGTCCGCAAGGCGTTCGCCAAGGCCAACGGGGTCAAGCCGGGTCTGTTCAGCGCCAACTCCGAGGGCGCCTGCCCGGTGTGCAACGGGGCCGGCGTGGTCTACACCGACCTGGCGATGATGGCCGGCGTCGCCGCTCCCTGCGAGGAGTGCGAGGGGCGCCGCTTCCAGGCGTCCGTGCTGGAGCTGACGTTCGGCGGGCGCAACATCGCCGAGGTCCTGGCGATGTCGGTCGACGAGGCGGGGGTCTTCTTCGCCGAGGAGGAGGCGCGGGTGCCGGCCGCCGCCAAGGTGCTCGACCGCCTCGCAGGGGTCGGTCTGGGCTACCTGACGCTCGGCCAGCCGCTGACGACGCTGTCGGGCGGCGAGCGGCAACGGCTCAAGCTGGCGGTCCAGATGGGCGAGGGGAGTGGTGTGCTCGTCCTGGACGAGCCCACGACCGGGCTGCACCTGGCCGACGTCGAGCAGCTGCTCGCGCTGCTCGACCGCCTGGTCGACGCCGGGACGTCGGTCATCGTCGTCGAGCACCACCAGGCCGTCATGGCCCACGCCGACTGGATCATCGACCTCGGACCGGGCGCCGGCCACGACGGCGGCCAGGTCGTCTTCGAGGGCACGCCCGCCGACCTTGTCGCCCAGCGCTCGACCGTCACCGGCGAGCACCTGGCGCGTTATGTCAGCTGAGTGAGCGGCTGCTCGGAGGGGCGTACCTATGCGCTGGACGAAGGAGATGCTGACATGAGGACTGCGAACGCGATGATCCTCGCCATCGGGATGTTCTGGCTCGGTCTGATCTTCGCCAGCGAGAGCCTCGGAGACGTCGTCGGGCTCGGACTGACGGGGACGGTCGGGCTCCTGGTGGCGTTCGCGCTCACCGAGCTCATCGGCCGGAAGGGCAGAGTGCGTCGGGTCGGCTAGGCGGCCGCCCGATCGCCAGCGTCGACAGTTGTCCGATAATGCACATTATGACATTTCGACCATCCCGCTGAACGACTCCCGCAGGGAACGGCGCTCCCCTGGGGCCTCACCACGGCGGCAGCGGCGACGGCAGGGCATCGGGCACCAGGACACTTCCGGTGGTCGTCCGACGCGGTGGCGGGGACACCGGCGGCTCGTCGTCCAGCGCGGCCAGCGCCAGCACGAGCGCTGCGAGCTCGTCGGGCGCGTAGACCGCCGCCGGGTGCGCCTCGTCACGGAGGTCGCCGGACGCCGCCGCGACGAGCCGGATGCGGGTGCCGTCGACGGTCAGCACCCGCACGACGAGCTCGCCATCCGGGACGCCCCGCGCGAGCCGGACGACGCGCTCGAGCGCGTCCACCGGACGAGGATGTCGCTCGGAGACGCCGTCGACGGTCAGCACGGAGCGGCCGGTGGCGAAGAACGTCACCGTCACGCGTGGTGAGCGGCGGGGCGGGTCGTCCGTCATGGCGCCTCCTGCTGTCGAGCCGGCCCAGTCCACCGTAGGTCCGCACCGGGGTGACATGGAACGCCCGCGACGGGGTACGTCCGGGCCATGGCAGGACGCACGAGCGCGGCGACGGCCGCCACCGACACGTGGACCGACCCGGACGGCTACCGCACGCCGGCGGGCGAGGTCCACGCCTGGCTCCCCCGCACGAACCAGACGCTGTGCGGCGTCCCGCTGGCCCG
>NZ_JBNFNZ010000238.1:0-3830 GCF_057364525.1 Aeromicrobium sp. PFPM2_SD2 | reverse complement strand
GGTCATCATCTGGGTCGCCCCGGCGACCTGCGTGGCGTCCGCGAGCTGGGTGGCGTCGGCGTCCGCGCCGGAGGCCAGCGCCCGCAGCCGCTCGACCACGACGGCCGCCTCGGGACGGTGGGCCGGCTCCAGCTGGGTCATCGCCTGCAGCAGCGAGACCCACCCGGCCGGCAGGGACGACGGCACGTCCGGCGCGCGGTTCAGGCGCGCCATCGCCGCCTCGGTCGGCGTGCCCCCGTACGCCCGCTCCCCCGTCAGCGCCTCGAGCAGCACGAGGCCGAGCGAGTACACGTCCGAGGCGGGGGTGACGCTCAGGCCCTGCACCTGCTCGGGCGAGAAGTAGGCCGGCGAGCCGATGGTGGTGCCGACCTTCGTGTGGTGGGAGGTGTCGGCGACCAGGCGGGCGATGCCGAAGTCGGCCAGCAGCACGCGCCGGTCCTCGCGCAGCAGCACGTTGCCGGGCTTGACGTCGCGGTGCACGACACCGGCCTCGTGGACGTACGCCAGCGCCTCGGCGACCTGCACGCCGACCTCGGCCGCGCGGCGCGGCGCGACGGGCCCGCGCTTCGTCGCCTCGCCCAGGTTCGTGCCGCGCACCAGCTCCATCACCAGGAACGGGCGGTCGGCGCTCGTGCCGGCGTCCAGGAGCGTGACGAGGTGCGGGTGGTTGAGGCCGGCGAGCGTGCGGGCCTCGCTCATGAACCGGGCCCGGTCGGTCGGGTCGGGCTCGGGGTCGCGCAGCATCTTCACCGCGACCTCACGGCCCAGCAGCTGGTCCTTGGCCAGGTAGACGTCGGCCATGCCGCCGCTGCCGATCACCTCCCCCAGCTCGTACCGGTCGCCCAGCAGCACGGGTGCGCTCACCAGCTCGCCCCTCTCGCTCGTCCGTGTCGCCGGCGGTGCCGGCGTGGTCGTCGTCCATCTTGGGCGATGCCGCGCCGCGGCGCCGCCCGACGTCGGTCAGTACCCGCTGAAGTAGTCGGTGCGCGCCCGCGGCACGAAGCGCCGGACGGCGTGCACCATCGCCGGCGGCCCGGAGACGTACACCGTGCGCTCGCGGTGGTCGGGCACGTGGTCGTCCAGCACCTCGCGGGTCACGAACGCACCCCGCGCCCAGGTCCAGCCCTCGGGGAGGTCGGGCCGCTCGGGCGAGACCACGACGACCCTCGCGCCGGTGGCGGCGAGCTCGTCGCGGTAGGCCACGTCGTCGGGACCGGTCACGCCGTAGACGAGCACGACGTCGTCGCACGCGTGGTGACGCAGCTGGCTGACGAACGGGGTGATGCCGATGCCGCCGGCGACCAGCAGCATCGGGCGGGACGTGCGCGGCCACGTGAAGTCGCCCGAGACGCTCGTGGCCCGCACGACGTCGCCCTCGTCCAGGCCGACCAGGGCCCGCTTGAAGGCGCTCGGACGCTCGGGGACGCGCACCGCGACGGTCAGCTCGTCGCCGGGGGCCGAGCTGATGCTGAACGCCCGCCGGGTGCCGCGCCGGTCGCTGCCGTGCCCGGTGAGGTCGAGCTCGAGGTACTGGCCGGGCCGGAAGCGCACCGGGCGCTGGGGACGGAACCGCAGCTCCCAGACGTCCGGCGTGAGGCGCCGCTTGTCGACCACGTCCAGCCGCACCCCGCCGCGCTGGCCGAGCAGGAAGGCGACGACGTTGACGGCCACCAGGGCGATCTCGTAGGTGCTCTCGAACGGGCCCAGGACGACCGAGCCGTCGAAGGCGCGCTGGGTCCACAGCGGCCAGCTGAACAGGACGGCGGCCAGCGCGGCGAGCGCCAGCTGCTGCCAGCGGCGCGGCGAGAGGGTCAGCGGCTCGCTCAGCATGACGCCGGCGAAGAACACGATCGGCGTGGAGTAGAAGACGATCGACCAGATGCTCGTCGAGCCGGGCGGCGCCTGACTGATGACGGTGAACGACGGAGCGAGCGACCAGATGCTCAGGGCGGCGGCCACCACGACGAACACCGCGCCCATCGGGAGCCGCCGGGTCCGGTGCAGGATCAGCAGCGCGCCGACCAGCACCGGCCAGAACAGCGGCTCGCTGGCCACCCACCAGGCCGTCGACGGGATCGCCCAGCCGGTGACCTCCGCGAGCAGGACGGCCAGCACGACCCCGGCCGCGGCGGGTTGAGCACGTGCCGCCCTCGCCAGGCCAGGACGAACTTGGACGCGGCGGCGAGCGCGCCGACCAGCGCCAGCCAGCCGTACCCGGCGGCGTCCTGGGCCGGCCAGTAGAGGAACCACAGGATGAGCGCGGTGATGACCGACGACTCCACGTGCGCGCGGGTGCGCAGCGCGAGGGCGAGCACGAGGCTCGTGACGACGACGGACGCGACGAGGACGAGCAGGCTCAGCAGCATCGGTCCGACCGCGAAGATGGTCGGGTCGAGCTCCTCCAGCGCGGCCAGCACCACCGCGTAGGCGGCGAGCACGCCCAGCACGACCGTCACCAGGCGGTACATCGTGCCGCGGCCGAGCAAGCCGTCGAGGCGGGTCAGGACGGCTCTCACGAGAACAGCTCCCCGGTCAGGTCGCCGTGCACCCGGGCCCGCCCGTCGGCGGTCACCACCAGCGCGGCGAAGTCGAAGGCCTCGGCCAGCCGGTCGGCGGGCGCGAGGAAGAGCGCGGTGGCCAGCGCGTCGGCCACGAGGGCCCGCTCGGCCACGACCCAGGTGCGACGGACGTCGCGCACGGGGCGCACCAGTGCGGGCGTTCCAGGACGTGGTGCAGCCCCTCGCCCCAGGCGCGGCGGTTGGTCGCGGACGCGCACAGCGCCCGGCCGGCCTCGAGCTCGATCACGCCGATGGCCAGCGTCGGGTCGTCCGGGTGCTCGAGCGCGACCCGGGCCGCTCGCCCGCGACGTGCAGCAGGTCGCCGCTGCCGTCGGTGGACGCCACGTCGACGGCGTGCCAGGCGGTCGGCGCGTGCTCCATCGTGGCGATCGAGCCCAGCACCTTGGGCAGCCAGGCCATGCCGTCGTGCGCGACCAGGACGGCCGCCACCGTCGGCGGGTCCTCGAGCCAGGAACGGGGGTCATCGGGCTCGTCGAACACCCGGCGAGCGTACAAGCCCGCGCCCAGACGGGCACGGGGCTCGGGGCAGGACGATCGGGGCAGGCCGGAGCGCGCCGTGCGCGCCCGGCCCGGCGCGTCAGGCGCGCTTCTTGAGCTTGCGGCGCTCGCGCTCGGACAGACCGCCCCAGATGCCGAAGCGCTCGTCGTTCTCGAGCGCGTACTCCAGGCACTCCGTGCGGACCTCGCAGGTCAGGCAGACCTTCTTGGCCTCACGGGTCGAGCCGCCCTTCTCGGGGAAGAACGCCTCGGGGTCGGTCTGGGCGCACAGTGCACGCTCCTGCCAGGAGAGCTCTTCAGCGTCTTCCAGCGGCAGGTCCACACCCAGATCGAATGACATGGGTGAAATTACAGTCCTGCGACCGGGGGCGCGTCAAGCCGAACGCCGAAATATCACGAGATCGCGCTCGGGGCCGACCCCGACACGCCGGACGAAGGGCCCTTTGGCACCATGGCGGCCATGCGCCTCACCGTCCTCGCCGGGGCCGAGTCGGCCTCCTTCATGCGCGAGCTGGCCGCCCTCCTGCCCGGTCACGACCTCACCGTCGTCACCTCCGTCGCCCGCGACCAGTGGGTCCACGGGCTCAAGCGCACCCCCGATGCGGACGCGCTCCTGGACGCCCTGCGCCCGGCCGCGCCGCGCCCACGTCGCGGGGTCGCCGAGGAGCTCGCGGCGCTCGGGTGCCGAGCCCCGGTGGGCGCACGAGACGACGCCACGCTCGCCCCGCCAGGTGCTGCGCACCCCAGCTGCTG
>NZ_JBNFNZ010000237.1:0-3849 GCF_057364525.1 Aeromicrobium sp. PFPM2_SD2 | reverse complement strand
CGACGCCGGACGCCGCCAGGCGCTGCGCCCCGGTGCGTCGCGACGGACGCGCGGGTGGCCTGCTCGAGCGCGTCGTGGGTGAAGTACATCCGGGCGGCGTCGTCGCCGAGCTTGCGCCGGGCCAGCCCGCGCAGGTGGTTCTGGGTGACCGCCGCCGCGACGAGCTCGACGGGGTGCGTGCGCCGCAGCCGGGTGCCCAGCGCGAGGTCGCTCTCGACGCCGGCGCGGGCGTGCACCTCGGCCAGCAGGTCCTGTCCCTCGGGGGTCAGCAGGCGCTCGAACGTGGGCAGGTCCATGGGCCGATTCTCGCGGGTCGGACGACGGTTAGCACTCCCTTGGGGCGAGTGCCAGGTCATGCTATGTTCGGCTTGGCACTCGCCGAGCGAGACTGCTAACACCGCGTGCGCGGCCCCCGCGACGGCGTGCACGCACCTGTCCGTCACGTTTCATTCCTGAAAGGGAAGGTCGACCACATGGTCAGCATCAAGCCGCTCGAGGACCGAGTCGTCGTCAAGGCGCTCGAGGCCGAGCAGACCACCGCGTCCGGTCTCGTCATCCCCGACACCGCCAAGGAGAAGCCGCAGGAGGGCGAGATCGTCGCCGTCGGCCCCGGCCGGTTCAACGAGGACGGCGACGAGCGCATCCCCGTCGACGTCCAGGTCGGTGACAAGGTCATCTTCAGCAAGTACGGCGGCACCGAGGTCAAGTACGGCGGCGAGGAGTTCCTCATCCTCTCCGCGCGCGACATCCTCGCCGTCGTCTCCTGATCCCGCCGCCCCGGCCCGGACGCGCCCTCGTGCGCGCGTCCGGCCGGGGTCGCGTGATTCCTCACCCCTGAGCCAGAAGGAAGCGATCCATGCCCAAGATCCTGGAGTTCGACGAGGCGGCGCGCCGCTCGCTCGAGCGCGGCGTCGACAAGCTCGCCGACACCGTGAAGGTCACCCTCGGCCCCAAGGGCCGCTACGTCGTCCTCGACAAGAAGTGGGGCGCTCCCACGATCACGAACGACGGCGTCACCGTCGCCCGTGAGGTCGAGCTGGACGACCCGTTCGAGAACCTCGGCGCCCAGCTCGCCAAGGAGGTCGCCACCAAGACGAACGACGTCGCCGGTGACGGCACCACCACCGCCACGGTGCTCGCCCAGGCGATGATCC
The DNA here is from genome assembly GCF_057364525.1 of Aeromicrobium sp. PFPM2_SD2. NCBI lineage: Bacteria > Bacillati > Actinomycetota > Actinomycetes > Propionibacteriales > Nocardioidaceae > Aeromicrobium > Aeromicrobium sp. PFPM2_SD2. The sequence goes on along the minus strand of NZ_JBNFNZ010000237.1, from coordinate 2,695 downwards.
ACTCGGGCCTGCGCGCGGTCGCCGCCGGCGCGAACCCGGTCGGCCTCAAGCGCGGCATCGAGGCCGCCGTCCAGGCCGTCTCGGACCAGCTGCTCTCGACCGCCAAGCCGGTCGACGACGTCGCCGACATGACGAGCGTCGCCACCATCTCCTCGCGCGACGGCCACATCGGTGCGCTCATCGCCGAGGCGTTCGACAAGGTGGGCAAGGACGGTGTCATCACCGTCGAGGAGTCCAACACCATGGGCACCGAGCTCGAGTTCACCGAGGGCATGCAGTTCGACAAGGGCTACCTGTCGCCCTACATGGTCACCGACACCGAGCGCATGGAAGCGGTCATCGACGACCCGCTGATCCTGGTCAACCAGGGCAAGATCTCGTCGGTGCAGGAGCTCCTGCCGCTGCTGGAGAAGGTCGTCCAGGCCGGCAAGACGCTGTTCATCATCGCCGAGGACGTCGAGGGCGAGGCCCTGTCGACGCTGGTCGTCAACAAGATCCGCGGCACCTTCCAGTCCGTCGCGGTCAAGGCCCCGGCCTTCGGCGACCGCCGCAAGGCGATCCTGCAGGACATCGCGATCCTGACCGGTGCCGAGGTCGTCAGCCCCGAGCTGGGCCTCAAGCTCGACCAGGTCGGCCTCGAGGTGCTGGGCACCGCGCGCCGCGTGGTCGTCACCAAGGACGCCACGACGATCGTCGACGGCGCCGGCAAGGCCGACGAGGTCACCGGTCGCGTCGAGCAGATCAAGGCCGAGATCGCCTCGACCGACTCCGAGTGGGACCGCGAGAAGCTCCAGGAGCGCCTCGCGAAGCTCGCCGGCGGCGTCTGCGTCATCCAGGTCGGCGCGGCCACCGAGGTCGAGGTCAAGGAGAAGAAGCACCGCATCGAGGACGCCGTCTCGGCGACCCGCGCGGCCATCGAGGAGGGCATCGTCGCCGGCGGCGGCTCGGCCCTCGTCCAGGCCGTCTCGGTGCTCGAGGACGACCTCGGCCTGACCGGCGACGAGGCGGTCGGCGTGCGCGTCGTCCGCGAGGGCGCCGACGCCCCGCTGGAGTGGATCGCCCGCAACGGCGGCGTCTCCGGCGAGGTCGTGGTGGCCAAGGTCCGCGAGACCGGTGAGGGCTACAACGCGGCCACCGGCGAGTACGGCGACCTGGTCGCCCAGGGCGTCCTGGACCCGGTGAAGGTCACCCGCTCGGCGCTGGCGAACGCCGCGTCCATCACGGCCATGCTGCTGACGACCGAGACCCTGGTCGTCGACAAGCCCGCTGACGAGGACGAGCACGCCGGTCACAGCCACTGACCGACTGCGCGTCACGACGCCCGTCCCCGCGAGGGGGCGGGCGTCGTCGTCCCCGCTTGCGTCCTGACCCCGTGGCGGCGTACGGTGCCATAGGTAATGTTACATCGCAGATGTCACATGGATGGAGGCGCGGGATGACCGTCACCGCCGAGCACTTCCGCACGACCCTGGACCGCGACACCGAGGCCGAGATGCGCCGCCTCCTGGACTCGTCGCGCACGATCTCCTACGATCCGCAGACCGAGGTCGACTGGGACGCCCCGCTCGACCCGGCGCACCACGGGCTCAACCCCGAGTGGAGCACGCTCTACGGCACGCCGCTGTGGGAGCGGATGACCGACGAGCAGCGGGTGACGCTGACCCGGCACGAGGTCGGCTCGATCATGAGCACCGGCATCTGGTTCGAGATGATGCTGCAGCAGCTCATCCTGCGCGACCAGTACCGCGCCCGGTACGCCGACAGCGAGTTCCAGTTCGCGCTCACCGAGATCGCCGACGAGTGCCGGCACTCGCTCATGTTCGCGCGCGCGTGCACCCTCATGGACGTCCCGCACTACAGCCCGCCGCGGTACGTGGTCGAGCTCGCCCGCGCGCTCAAGACCGTCGCCACCGGCGAGATCGCCTACGGCTGCATCCTCGTGGCCGAGGAGATCCTCGACGTCATGCAACGTGACTGGATGCGCGGCGAGGACGTGCTGCCGGTCGTCCGCACGACGTCCAAGATTCACGTGGTCGAGGAGGCGCGGCACATGAAGTTCGCGCGGCACGAGATCCGCGAGCACCTGAAGGAGTCCGGCCGGGTCCGGCGCCAGGTCGCGGCCGAGGTCATCGCCGGGTCGGCCCGCTTCATCGTCTCGAGCATGGTCAACCCCGGGGTCTACGAGGCGGCGGGACTGGACCGCGAGGAGGCGCTCGCCCAGGCCCGGGCCAACACGCACCACCACAACCTCATGCGGATGAGCTGCGTGCACCTCATGGACTTCCTGTCCTCCGCCGGCCTGCTCACCCGACCCGCGATGCGCCACTACCGCGCCGTCCACATGCTCTGACATGGCCTACGCGATCACCGCCGGCTGCTGCGCCGACGCCTCCTGCGTCTCGGTCTGCCCGGTCGACTGCATCCACCCCACGCCCGGCGAGCCGGGGTTCGGCACGACCGAGATGCTCCACGTCGACCCGCAGTCCTGCATCGACTGCGGGGCGTGCGCGGACGCCTGCCCGGTCTCCGCGGTCAAGCCGGTCGACGTCCTGCGGGCCGACGAGCAGGTCTTCGCCCGGCTCAACGCCGAGCACTTCGAGGGGCGCGAGACGCTGCCCGCCGCCACCCCGCTGCACCTGCAGGAGGTCGCGCCGGCCACCGACCGGGCCCCCTGCGCGTGGCCGTCGTCGGCACC
>NZ_JBNFNZ010000236.1:0-3850 GCF_057364525.1 Aeromicrobium sp. PFPM2_SD2 | reverse complement strand
CGTCGTCCCGGCCGCCGGTGCCAACGACGGCGCGGCTCGGATCCGCATCCCCCGCGGCGTGCAAACGGCCTGGTGGGGGCTCAAGCCCAGCCGCGGCCTCGCGCCCCACGGCCCGCAGACCGGCGAGTCGATGATCGGGATGGCCGTGCAGGGGGTCGTCGCCCGCACCGTCCGCGACAACGCCGGGCTGCTGGACGTCATCGTCGGCCCGCACCCGTACGCCGGCTACCAGGCCCCGGTGCCCGAGCGGCCGTTCACCGAGGCGATCAAGGACGCGCCCGGACGCCTGCGCGTCGGGTTCTCGGCCCGGTCGGCCATCACCGCGGACCCCCACCCGGAGGCGGTCGCGGCCATGCACGAGGCCGCCGCGCTGCTGGCCGAGCTCGGCCACGAGGTCGAGGAGGTCCCGCCGCCGTACGACGACGAGGCCCTGGCCCGCGACTTCCTGACCATCTGGTTCGCCAACCTCGCCGCCGAGGTCGAGCTCACCAAGGCGCGCACGGGCGCCACGAGCCGCGACTTCGAGGCCGACACGCTCGCCATCGCCGAGATCGGCCGGGCCGCCGGCGTGGTCGCCGCCCAGCAGGCGCTCACGAACGTCCACGGGTACGTCCGTTCGCTCGTGGACTTCCAGCAGTCCTACGACCTCTTCCTCACCCCGACGCTGGCCAAGCCGCCGCTGCGGGTGGGCGAGCTGACCACCGCTCCCCTGCTGCAGCGCCTCTCGCGCGTCGTCAGCCGGGCCAAGGGCGGACGCGTGCTGGCCATGACCGGCATCCTGGACGACCTGGTCAGCCAGAACCTCGGCTGGGTGCCCTACACGCAGCTGGCCAACCTGACCGGACGCCCGGCGATCAACGTCCCCCTGCACTGGACCCCCGACGGCCTGCCGCTCGGCGTGCAGCTGGTGGGCCGGCTGGGCGAGGACGCGCTGCTGCTGCAGGTCGCCGCGCAGCTCGAGCAGGCCCGCCCGTGGGCCGCGCGCCACCCGGCGCCGCTCGCCCCGTGACGTGACCCAGGCAACTCGGCGGGGGTGAGCAGCCTTCGCCATACTGGCGAGCACGTCACAGTCGGAACCGAACGGAGCTGTCGTGCGCAATCCCCGAGCTTTCCTTCGTCCGCTGGCCGTGGGCGCCCCCGCCCCGGTCGCGGACATCCCCTTCCGTCCCTCGCGGATGATCCACTTCTTCGACCCCAGCAACGAGAAGATGGCGGCCAAGGTGCCGGACATCGCGGCGAAGGTCGACATCATCCTGGGCAACCTCGAGGACGCGGTGAAGACGGAGAAGAAGGAGGCCGCGCGCCAAGGCCTGGTCGACATCGCGAAGGCCACCGACTTCGGCGACACCCAGCTGTGGACGCGGGTCAACAGCCTGGACTCGCCCTGGGTGCTGGACGACCTCGTCACCCTCGTCACCGAGATCGGGCACAAGCTCGACGTGATCATGGTGCCGAAGGTGGAGGGCGCCCAGGACATCCACTACGTCGACCGGCTGCTCGCCCAGCTCGAGGCCCGCGCCGGGCTGGAGCGCCCGATCCTCGTGCACGCCATCCTCGAGACCGCCGAGGGCGTCGCCAACGTCGAGGAGATCGCCGGCGCCAGTCCGCGCATGCAGGGCATCAGCCTCGGCCCGGCCGACCTCGCCGCCAGCCGCCGCATGAAGACCACCCGGGTCGGCGGTGGTCACCCCGGCTACCTCGTGCGGCAGGACCCGACGGGCGACGACCTCACCGCGGGCCGCACGACGTACCAGCAGGACCTGTGGCACTACACGATCGCGCGCATGGTCGACGCCTGCGCCGCGAACGACATCCTCCCCTTCTACGGCCCGTTCGGGGACATCAAGGACGTCGTCGCCTGCGAGGACCAGTTCCGCAACGCCTTCCTGCTCGGCTGCGTCGGCGCGTGGAGCCTGCACCCGGTGCAGATCGACATCGCCAAGCGGGTCTTCTCCCCCGCCCCCGAGGACGTCGCGCACGCCAAGCGTGTCGTCGAGGCGATGGGTGACGGCTCCGGTGCCGTGATGATCGACGGCAAGATGGAGGACGACGCCTCCTGCAAGCAGTGCCTGGTCATGCTCGACCTGGCCAAGGCCCTGGCCGAGCGCGACCCCGAGCTGGCCGCCGCCTACGACCTGTGAGGAGAGCCATGACCGACACCCTGCTGCGGCCCCGCCGCTCCGTCCTGTACATGCCCGGCGCCAACGAGCGCGCGCTGGAGAAGGCCAAGGGCATCGACGCCGACGCGCTCATCCTCGACCTCGAGGACGCCGTCGCGCCCGACGCGAAGGTCGAGGCCCGCGAGCGCGTCTGCGCCGCCGTCCGCTCCGGCGAGTACGGCCACCGCGAGCTGGCCATCCGGGTCAACGGCCTGGGCACCCAGTGGCACGACGACGACCTCGCCGCCGCGGCCCAGGCCGGTCCGGACGCCGTCCTGGTGCCGAAGGTGAACTCCGCCGAGGAGGTGCACGCCCTCGTCGCCGCGCTCGAGCGCCACGGCGCCCCGGCCTACACGCAGCTGTGGGCCATGATCGAGACGCCGATCGCGATCCTGCACGCCGAGCAGATCGCCACGGCGCACGAGCGGCTCACCGTCTTCGTCATGGGCACGAACGACCTGGTCAACGACAGCCACGCGCTGCACGTGCCGGGCCGCGCGCCGCTGGTCCCGTCGCTCACCTGGGCGCTGCTCGCCGTCCGCGCCGCCGGCAAGGTCGTGCTCGACGGCGTCTTCAACGACGTCAAGAACCTCGAGGGCTTCGAGGCCGAGGCGCGCCAGGGCCGCGAGATGGGCTTCGACGGCAAGACCCTCGTCCACCCCTCGCAGGTCGAGCCGGCCAACGCTGCCTTCGGGCCGAGCGACACGGACGTGGAGGACGCGCGCGGCCTCATCGCCGCCTTCGAGGAGGCCCAGTCCCAGGGCAAGGGCGTCGCCACGTTCAACGGCAAGATGGTCGAGAGCCTGCACGTCCGCGACGCGCAGCGCATCCTCGCCTTCCACGAGGCGCTGCAGCAGCGCTGAGCCCGCGCGACGGGGCCGGGACGATGACTCGTCCCGGCCCCGTCGTCGTGCTGGTCGTCAGCGGCGCTGCTTCTCCAGCCCCAGGGCGCGGGAGATGGTGAAGAACAGGTCGGTCTGGTCGGTCAGGCCGACGACGTTGGCCGCCTGCGGTCCGTAGCCGGCGATGCGCAGCTGCGAGCCGGTGTGCTGCTGCGAGCCCTCGGCCTCGGCGGTCGCGTAGTTGATCGTCATCGGACGGTCCTCGTTGGTCAGCAGGTTCACCGTGTAGCCCGGCGTGGTGGAGCCGGCCTCGACGATCTGGCTGGTGTGCGCGTGGTCGGCGGTCACGATCACCGTGGTGTTGCCGTCCTTCTTGGCGAAGTCGAGCGCGACCTGCACGGCCTCGTCGAGGTCGATCAGCTCGCCGATCTGGCCGCACGCGTTGGCCGCGTGGTCGGCCTTGTCGATGCTCGCGCCCTCGACCTGCAGGAAGAACCCGGCGTCCTTGCCGCCCCTGCCCTTGCCGTGGCCCTTGCCGTGGCGGTCGCCGTCGTCGAGCAGGTCGATCGCCTTGCCGGTGAGGTCGGCCAGGGTCGGCTGCGCGTCGGTGCGCTCCGGGTTCTCGGTGCAGCGCACGGCCGGCCTGCTGCCGCCGTCGGCGGTCGCCTTCGGGCCGACCAGCGCTGGGCGAGGTTGCCGGACGCGAACAGGCCGAGCAGCGGCGTGCGCTGGTCGGCCGAGCGGACGGCGTCGAGGGAGTCGGCGTCGTCGACGAGGCGGTAGCCGCGCTCGAGCGCCTGCTCGACGAGCGCTTGCCTTCCTAGCGCCAGGCCGCCGGCGCCTCGAGCA
>NZ_JBNFNZ010000235.1:0-3885 GCF_057364525.1 Aeromicrobium sp. PFPM2_SD2 | reverse complement strand
CGGTCGAGCGCGGCGAGCAGGCGACGGTCGACGTCACCGTCGACGCGACCGGCGACCTCGTCGCGACCGGACGCGTGGACGTGCTCGCCGGGTCGACGGTCGTCGGCACGGGCACGCTCACCGACGGAGCGGCCTCGGTCGCCGTCGAGACGTCCGACCTGGCCGTCGGGACCCGCGCGCTGACGCTGGCCTACCGCGGCGACGACACCGTGCAGGCCTCGACCGGCACGGTCGACCTGGTGGTGGAGAAGGGCGCGGCCACGCTCGCCGTGGGCGACGTCGCGACGGTGCCCGCGAGCGGCGTCGTGTCCGTCCCGGTCGAGGTCACCTCGGGCACCGGCGCCACGCCGACCGGACGCGTCGAGGTGCGACGCGGCGAGACCGTCGTCGGCCAGGCCGACCTGCGGGCCGGACGCGCGACGGTGAGCGTCCCGGCGGCGGCGCTGGGCGTGGGCACCCACGGGCTGGAGGTCGTCTACCTGGGCGACTCCGAGCACGGGGAGTCCTCGGCCGACGCCCAGGCCGTCGTGACCATCGCGCCCACCACGCTGAAGGCGACCGGCCATGCCGGCACCTACGGCAAGGCCGGCTCGGTCACGGTCACCGGCCCGGCCGGTGCGACCGGCACCGTCACGCTGACCAAGGGCTCCACCCGCCTCGGCTCGGCGCAGCTCGTCAAGGGCCGCGCGGTCGTCAAGGTCGCGGGCACGGCGCTCCAGCCGGGCACGCACACGCTGACCGCGACGTACGCCGGTGACGGCACGTACGCCGGCGCGCGGACCAACGTCCGGGTCTCGGTCGCCAAGGCCCGCTCGTCGGTCACCGCCAAGGTGACGACGCGCAAGGTCGTCGTCAAGCGGACGAAGGCCTCGGTCGCGGTGACCGTGCGGGCGTCCGGCGTGACGGTCACCAGCGGCACGGTGGGCGTCTACCAGGGCTCGAAGCGCGTGGGCACCGCCACCGTGCGCCACGGCAAGGCGACCGTCCGCCTGTCGCCCCTGAAGAAGACCGGCACGCAGAGTCTGACGGTGAAGTACGCCGGCAACACGCTGGTCTCCGGCTCGTCCACGACCGTGACGGTCAAGGTCGCGCGCCGCTGACCCACGCACGAGGCCCCCACGACCACGGTCGTGGGGGCCTCGTCGCGTCCGGGCTCACTCCTGCGCGGGGGCGGGGGAGCGCGGCAGCAGCATGGTGAGCACGCCGGGCTCGACGCGCCAGGCGTGCGAGGAGCGCGTGTCGTCGATCTCGCCGTCGAGGTTGCCGCGGGACTCCTCGCCGACCACCGTCACCTCGCGGCCGCGCAGGTACTCGACGTCGTCGCGGTACGGGTGACGGCCCTTGCGCAGGCGCCAGGCGTAGGCCAGGCGACGCAGCCGCGGGTTCGACCACGACACGGCGACGTCCAGCAGCCCGTCGCCGGGATCGGCCTCGGGCAGGAGCGGAGCGCCGCCACCGATGTAGCGGCCGTTGCCGACCGCGACCTGGATCATCCGGCCGCGGCGGCGCAGCTGGCGTCCGTCGACCGTCACCTTGGCCCGGAACCCCTTGTGCTTGACGCCGGAGATGGCCGCGCCGACGGCGTACCCGACCGGCCCCAGGCGCTCCTTGTAGGGCTTGGCCTCGACGGCGGCCTCGGCCCCGATGCCGACGTGCGCGGCGTTGACCACGACGCGGCCGCGGTCGTCGCGCACCAGGTCGAGGGAGCACGGCTCGGAGTCCAGCAGCTGCTCGGCGGCCTCGCGCGGGTGGTCGCGGCGCATGCCGATCGTGCGGGCGAAGTCGTTGCCGGTGCCCATGGGCACGAGCGCGAGCTGCACGTCGGGCAGCAGGTCCAGCCCGTCGAGCATGGCGACGACCGCGTGCAGCGAGCCGTCGCCGCCCAGGACGACGACCAGGCGCCCGGACGCGTCGGACAGCGCCTCGCGCAGGTCGTCCTCGCCCTCGGTGCGCGCCAGGCGGACGTCGGTGTGCGTGCGGAGCAGGCCGACCACGGCCTCCACCGCCTCGGTCTCGCTGCTGCCGGCCTGGGCGTTCGCGACGGCCGTGACGGGTCTCATGGGTCGTCACCCTAGAGCCGGTTCCGATAGGCTGTCGCGGTAAGAGCCCCTGGAACGGGGCTTGTCTTGTGCTCGAGGTTGGTGCGAATCCATGCCTGCAGTCGTGATCGTCGGTGCCCAGTGGGGGGACGAGGGGAAGGGCAAGGCGACCGACCTGCTCGGCAGCCGCGTCGACTACGTCGTCAAGTTCAACGGCGGCAACAACGCCGGCCACACGGTGGTCATCGACGGCGAGAAGTACGCGCTGCACCTGCTGCCCAGCGGCATCCTCACCCCCGGCTGCACCCCGGTCATCGGCAACGGCGTCGTCGTCGACCTGTCGGTCCTGTTCGAGGAGATCGACGGGCTCGAGGCGCGCGGCATCGACACGTCGCGGCTGAAGCTCAGCACCAACGCGCACGTCATCGCCGACTACAACCGCTCGCTGGACAAGACCACCGAGCGCTTCCTGGGCAAGCGCAAGATCGGCACGACCGGGCGCGGCATCGGCCCGACCTACGCCGACAAGATGAACCGGCTCGGCATCCGCGTCCAGGACCTGTTCGACGAGAAGATCCTGCGCGCCAAGGTCGAGGGCGCCCTGGAGCAGAAGAACCAGGTGCTCACCAAGATCTACAACCGCCGGGCCGTCGGCGTCGACGAGACCGTCGAGGAGCTGCTGTCGTACGTCGACCGCCTGCGCCCGTACGTCACCGACACCGCGCTGCTGCTGCACCAGGCGCTGCGCCGCGACGAGACCGTCCTGCTCGAGGCCGGCCAGGCCACGCTGCTGGACGTCGACCACGGCACCTACCCGTTCGTGACGTCGTCGTCGGCGACGTCCGGCGGCGCGTGCACCGGCTCGGGCATCGCCCCGACCGAGATCACCCGGGTCATCGGCATCGTGAAGGCCTACGCCACCCGCGTCGGCGAGGGCCCGTTCCCGACCGAGCTGTTCGACGAGGACGGCGAGCGGTTGCGCGTCAACGGCGGCGAGTTCGGCACCACGACCGGACGTCCGCGCCGCTGCGGCTGGTACGACGCCCCGGTCGCCCGCTACGCCGCGCGCATCAACGGCGTCACCGACTTCGTGCTCACCAAGCTCGACGTGCTGACCGGCTGGGACCGCATCCCGGTCTGCGTCGCCTACGACATCGACGGGGAGCGCGTCGAGGAGATGCCGGCCTCGCAGACCGACTTCCACCACGCGAAGCCGATCTACGAGTACTTCCCGGGCTGGACCGAGGACATCTCCGGCGCCCGCGAGCTCAGCGACCTGCCGGCCAACGCCCAGGCGTACGTCCGCGATCTCGACGCGATCAGCGGCTCGCGCATCTCGGCGATCGGCGTCGGCCCCGGCCGCGAGCAGACCGTCGTCGTCCACGACCTGCTCTGAGCGTTCCGCCCCCTCGGGGTCGCCGTCCGTGAGACGGTGACGCCGGTCGTGACACGACCGGACGAGGAGGTCCCATGCGCCGAGCACTGCTGCCGCTGATCGCCGTCGCGGCCGTGCTGGCTCCCGCATCGCCGGCCGCGGCGACGTCGTGCACGGCGCTGACCGGCACGCCGGACGCCCCCGGTCGTCCTGGTCGGACGGTCGAGGCCCGCGAGCACGCGCGCCTCGCCGTCGACGAGGTCTGGGCGGGTCCCGACCTCGCGCCCCGTCGTCTGGGTCGAGGCGGCCGAGGACGACCTGGGCGGTGACTACCTGGTGCCGGGGGAGCGGTACGTCGTCACGGCGGACGCGTCGTTCCGCACCGACCTGTGCGGCGTCGCGGACGTCGACGACCTGGCCCGCCCGGCCGACGTGCGCGAGCCGGTGGCCGACGGCCTGACCGGCACGGAC
>NZ_JBNFNZ010000234.1:0-3906 GCF_057364525.1 Aeromicrobium sp. PFPM2_SD2 | reverse complement strand
GCCTCCTGCGCGGTGAGCGCCGGCGCGGCGTCCTCCGGACGTCCGGGGCGTAGGTGCGGTAGCAGTCCAGCCGGTGCTCGGCGGCGCTCAGCTCCAGGTCGCTGACGTCGGCGGTGCCGTTGATGGCCGCCGCCTTGGCGTAGCCGGTGCCGACGGTGCCGTCGTGGCGCACCGCCAGGGACGTCAGCGGCGGCTCGCCGGAACGCTCGGCGTGGAGCGCGACGACGTCCAGGAGCGGGCCCATCCAGGCCGAGTGACGCGCCGCGGCGCGCACGCCCGAACGGCGCTGCACGAGCTCGGCGAGCTCGCTGTGGGTGATGGTCTGCTGGTAGGTCGAGGCGGTCGTCTTGAGGATCTCGTGGGCCACGGGGACCCAGTCCTTGAGCTGCGGGGGAAGGCCAGGCACGATCGACGATCCTAAGCACGAGACCGGTGTGACCTGCACCCGGGTCGGGCTTGTCCGCACCGGACAGACTGGCGGCGTGAGAACGCCCTCGACCCTGCTCGCCCTGTGCCTGGTGGGTGCGCTCGCCGCCTGCTCGGACCCCCGCCAGCGGGTGGACGTCGAGGTGCCGCGCACGGCCGACGCGCCGGTCGTGGACGGCGACCCGGACCGGGTCTGGCTGCGCGACAGCGCCCGTCGCACCGGCATCCCCGCGCGGGTGCTGAGCGCCTACGCGCGGGCCGCCGACCGGGTCGCGTCCGACGGCTGCGAGCTGGGCTGGAACACGCTGGCGGGCATCGGCCGGGTCGAGACCTCGCACGCCCGGTTCGGCGGCGCCTCGGTCGACGACGCGGGCGACGTCCGGCCCCGCATCCTCGGCCCGCGCCTGGACGGCGGTCCCGGCATCCGTGCCATCGAGGACACCGACGGCGGAGAGCTGGACGGCGACACGACCTGGGACCGCGCCGTGGGCCCGATGCAGTTCATCCCGACCACGTGGGAACGGTGGGGCGCCGACGCGGACGGCGACGGCCGGCGCGACCCGCACTCGATTGACGACGCCACGCTCGCCGCGGCGCGCTACCTCTGCGACGCCGGCGACGACCTGCGCGATGACGCCGGCTGGGTCGACGCGGTGCTCACCTACAACAACAGCGGCGACTACGTGCGCAAGGTCGCCGACGCCGCCGCCGAGTACGCCGGCTGATCCCCGTCTCCCCATGCCGGCCGGAGGACGTCCTCTCGGCGAGCTGGGGAGCGGGGGCGGCTACATGCGGCCGGTGTCGAGGAACCGCTGGTGCCACGACAGCGCCTCGTCCAGCAGGTGCGGCGTGTGCCGCGCCGTCGGGCGGGCGGCCTCGGCCCGCTCGACGTAGTCGGTCAGCGCGTCACGGAAGTCCGGGTGCGCGCACCGCTCGATGATCCGCCGCGCCCGCCGGCGCGGGGCCAGGCCACGCAGGTCGGCGAGCCCCTGCTCGGTGACGACGACGTGGACGTCGTGCTCGGTGTGGTCGACGTGGCTGACCATGGGCACGATCGCCGAGATCGCGCCGTGCTTGGCCGTCGACGGCGACAGGAAGAAGTTCAGGAAGGCGTTGCGGGCGAAGTCCCCGGACCCGCCGATGCCGTTCATGATCGCGCTGCCCATGACGTGGGTGGAGTTGACGTTGCCGTACAGGTCGGCCTCGATCATCCCGTTCATGGCGACGACGCCGAGCCGGCGGACGATCTCGGGGTGGTTCGAGATCTCCTCGCTGCGCAGCAGGATGCGGCCCTTGTAGGCGTCGATGCCGTCCATGAAGCGGCGCACCCCGGCGTCCGAGAGCCCGAACGACGTGGCCGAGGCGGCGCGCAGCGTGCCGCTGTCGAGCAGGTCGAGCATGCCGTCCTGCAGCACCTCGGTGTAGGCCACGAGGTCGGTGAAGTCGCTGGCGTCGAGGCCGGCGAGCACCGCGTTGGCGACGTTGCCGACGCCGGACTGCAGCGGCAGCAGGTTCGCCGGCATGCGTCCGGCCGCGACCTCGTGCCGCAGGAAGTCCACGAGGTGGTCGGCGATGGCGCGCGAGGCGTCGTCGGGCTCGGAGAAGGGGGAGTTGCGGTCGGGGGCGTCCGTCTCGACGACGGCGACGACCTTGGCCGGGTCGACGTGCAGGTACGGCTCGCCGATGCGCTGCATGGGCTCGGTCAGCGCGAGCGGCCGGCGGTGCGGCGGCAGGGCGGTGCCGTAGTAGACGTCGTGGAAGCCCTCCATCTCGCGCGGCTGCCAGTGGTTGACCTCGAGGATGACCCGGTCGGCCTGGTCGAGCCAGGTCTTGTTGTTGCCCACCGAGCTGGACGGCACGAGCAGCCCGTCGGGCAGGATCGCCGTCACTTCGACGACGGCGACGTCGAGGTTGCCGTAGAAGCCGAACCACATGTGCTGGGCGCTGTGGCTCAGGTGGGCGTCGACGTAGTCGACCTCGCCGCTGTTGATGAGCGCCCGCAGCGTCGGGTCGGAGTTGTAGGGCAGCCGGGTGGAGACGCCGTGGGCCTCGGCCAGGACGCCGTCGGCGTCGGGTGCCGTGGACGCACCGGTCCACAGCCCGATGCGGAAGTCCTCGCCGCGTCCGTGCGCGTCCTGCATCCGGGCGGCCAGCGCGGCGGGCAGCGCCTTGGGGTAGCCGGCCCCGGTGAAGCCGCTCATGCCGACGTTGTCGCCGTGACGGACGTACGTCGCAGCCTGGTCGGCGGTCGTGATGCGCTGCTGGAGCTGGGGGCTGAGGACGCGAGTCATGGTGCGTCCATGATGGCCCCGCTCACCCCGGGAGCCGCGGGCGGCCGCCGGTTGAACGTTCAGGCCCCGGCCAGCCGGCCGCGCACCTCGTCGAGCACGCGCGGCGGGAACTCGGCCGTGCGCCGGCACCGCTCCACCAGGTAGACGATCTTGTTGAGCCGGCGGCCGGGCAGCTCGACGCCGCGCGTCTCCAGCGACGGTCGCAGGACGTTGCGGTCGAACGTGCCGTCGGACATCTCCGGCTCGTCGCGCCACGCGGCGAAGGCGGCCTTGAGGTCGGCGTGCGACACGACGCCGTGCTCGGGGGACAGGGCCACCGCGAGCGCGGCGACCAGCCAGGCGTCGTCGTGCTCCATCGCGGCCACGCCGAGCTGGACGGTGCCCGACTCGCGGGCGGGGGGCGACGCGCTCGAGCTCCACCTCGAGGCTCAGCACGAGGGCGGCACGCGCAGCTCCACCCGGGTGCCGGACGCCGTGAGCGACATCCGTTGACCGGGCGCGGGCGTGGTGGGCTCGCCGCCCGGGGCGACGACCTCGACCACCGCGCCGTTGGCCCGCTGCCCGCGGTGCAGCACGGGGTGGCCGTCGGTCGCGCTGAGCACGAGAGCGGGATCGCTGACGTAGGGGAGCCGCACGAACAGGTAGACCGAGCCGTCGATGCGCTCCACGGCCACGGGCTGCTGCTCGGGCAGGGTCATGCGGCGGGCGACGACGAGGCGGGTGCCGGGCGCGAGCACGTCCGTCCCGGCCGGGCCGTCCTCGCACGACCACGTCACTCGCACCACCGTGGGCTCCTCCTGGAACACGTTCCGCGCCGGCTCGACCTGCCGGGCGCAGGACGCCGACGATGATGCCATGCCCGGTTCCCTCTCCGCCGTCCTCTCCAACCTGCTGGTGCTGGCCGTCCTGGTCGGGGTCGTCGTCCTGCTGCTGCGCGTGGGGCAGGCGATCTTCCGCACCGACACCAAGCGCGCCGCCGCCGGCGAGGTCGCGGCCAAGCTCGTGACCCTGCCCGCCGGCTCCGACGGCGTGCTGCGCCGGCGGTTCGTGCGGGCCGTGACGTCCCAGCACGTCGTGATGCCCAGCGGCGAGCGACTGGCCTTCGGCACGCTCGTGGTGCGGTCGCGCCCGAGGACCTGGTGCGGCTCGACCCGGACGAGGACCGCGAGCGCCTCGGTGCCGACGCCGC
>NZ_JBNFNZ010000233.1:0-3913 GCF_057364525.1 Aeromicrobium sp. PFPM2_SD2 | reverse complement strand
CCGAGCGGTCCGCCGCGCCGGTCCTGGGCATCACCGGCACCGGCGGCTCGGGCAAGAGCTCGCTGACCGACGAGATCGTCCGCCGCTTCCGGGTCGACCAGCAGGACAAGCTGCGCGTGGCCGTCGTGGCCGTCGACCCGACCCGACGCAAGGGCGGCGGCGCGCTGCTCGGCGACCGCATCCGCATGAACGCCCTCGACGGCGACCGGATCTACTTCCGCTCGCTGGCCACCCGCGGCGACCGCGAGGTGCCCGACGCGCTTCCCGACGTCATCGCGCTGCTCAAGGCGGCCGGGCACGACCTGGTCGTCGTCGAGACGCCCGGCATCGGCCAGGGCGACGCGGCGATCGTGCCGTTCGTGGACGTCTCGATGTACGTGATGACGCCGGAGTTCGGCGCCGCGTCGCAGCTGGAGAAGATCGACATGCTCGACTTCGCCGACGTCGTCGCGATCAACAAGTTCGAGCGCCGCGGTGCCAAGGACGCGCTGCGCGACGTCGGCCGCCAGCTGGTGCGCAACCGCGAGGCGTTCGGCAAGCGGCCCGAGGACATGCCGGTCTTCGGCACGTCCGCCGCGACGTTCAACGACGACGGCGTCACGGCGCTGTACCAGCACCTGCGCGACGTGCTGGCCGAGCGCGGCCTGCCGGTGGCCGAGGGCACGCTGCCGCAGGTGGACGTGCGCCACTCCAGCGGCACCGCCCAGGTCGTCCCGCCCGAGCGCACCCGCTACCTGGCCGAGATCGTCGAGACCGTGCGCGGCTACCACGCCGAGACCGTCCGGCTGGCTGAGCAGGCGCGGCGCCTGCAGCGGCTCGAGGCCGTCGCCGCCGAGCTGCCCGACAGCGCCGACGTCGCGGCGCTCGCCGAGCGCGCCCGCGAGGACCTGCCCGGCGAGGTGCGCCGCCCAGCTCGACGGCTGGGCCGACGTCGTGGCGTCCTACGCCGGCGACGAGCAGGTGGTGACGGTCCGCGACCGCGAGATCCGCACGCGCCTGACCCGCGAGTCGCTGTCCGGCACGAAGGTGCCGCGGGTGAGCCTGCCGCGGTTCACCGACCACGGCGACCTCGTCTCGTTCTGGCGGCGCGAGAACCTGCCCGGCTTCTTCCCGTTCACCGCCGGCGTCTTCCCGTTCAAGCGCGACGGTGAGGACCCGGCCCGCATGTTCGCCGGCGAGGGCGACCCGTTCCGCACCAACCGCCGCTTCAAGCTGCTGTCGGCCGACTCCGAGGCCACCCGCCTGTCGACCGCGTTCGACTCGGTGACCCTCTACGGGCGCGACCCCGACCTGCGTCCGGACGTCTACGGCAAGGTCGGCACGTCCGGCGTCTCGGTCGCCACGCTGGACGACATGAAGGCGCTGTACGACGGCTTCGACCTGGTCTCGCCGACGACGTCGGTCTCGATGACGATCAACGGCCCGGCGCCGACGGTGCTGGCCTTCTTCCTCAACACCACCATCGACCAGCAGGTCGACGCGTTCCGCGAGCGCGAGGGCCGCGAGCCGGACGCCGCCGAGCACGAGGAGCTGCGCCGCCGGGCGCTGCAGAACGTCCGCGGCACCGTGCAGGCCGACATCCTCAAGGAGGACCAGGGCCAGAACACCTGCCTGTTCTCCACCGAGTTCAGCCTGCGGATGATGGCCGACGTCCAGGAGTGGTTCATCGAGCAGGGGGTGCGCAACTTCTACTCGGTGTCCATCTCCGGCTACCACATCGCCGAGGCGGGGGCGAACCCCATCAGCCAGCTCGCGTTCACGCTGGCCAACGGCTTCACCTACGTCGAGGCGTACCTCGCGCGGGGCATGGACGTCGACGCGTTCGCCCCGAACCTGTCGTTCTTCTTCTCCAACGGGATGGACCCCGAGTACTCGGTGCTCGGCCGCGTCGCCCGCCGCATCTGGGCGGTCACGATGCGCGACAAGTACGGCGCCAACGAGCGCAGCCAGAAGCTGAAGTACCACGTGCAGACGTCCGGTCGCTCCCTGCACGCGCAGGAGATGGACTTCAACGACATCCGCACGACGCTGCAGGCGCTCATCGCGATCTACGACAACGCCAACAGCCTGCACACCAACGCCTTCGACGAGGCGGTCACCACCCCGACCGAGGAGTCGGTGCGCCGCGCCCTGGCGATCCAGCTGATCATCAACCGCGAGTGGGGGCTGGCGATGAACGAGAACCCGCTCCAGGGGTCGTTCATCATCGACGAGCTGACCGACCTGGTCGAGGAGGCCGTGCTGCGCGAGTTCGAGGCGATCAGCGAGCGCGGCGGCGTGCTCGGCGCGATGGAGACGGGCTACCAGCGCGGGCGCATCCAGGACGAGTCGATGCTCTACGAGCACCGCAAGCACGACGGCTCGCTGCCGATCATCGGCGTCAACACCTTCCGCAAGCCCGACGCCGAGACCGAGCCGCCGACCGTCGAGCTGGCGCGGGCCACCGAGGACGAGAAGCGCTCGCAGCTCGAGCGCGTCCAGGGCTTCCAGCAGGCCCACGCCGCCGAGGCGGAGGCGGCGATCGCCCGGCTCAAGGAGGCCGCCGTCAACCACGAGAACGTCTTCGCCGTGCTCATGGACGCCGCGCGCGTGTGCTCGCTGCAGCAGGTGACCGAGGCGTTCTTCGAGGTCGGCGGCCAGTACCGCCGCAACGTGTGAGGATGCGTCCGTGAGCAACCTTCCGACCGTCGACGAGGTCCTGCAGCTGCCCGCCGTCCGCGAGGGCGTCGTGCCGCCGGAGTACCTCGACGAGAACGACCACATGAACATCGGCCGCTACCTCGAGGAGGCCAGCCTCGGCCTGTGGCACCGCACCATCGAGATGGGCATGGGCCCGGAGTACATCGAGCAGCGTCGCCAGACGACGTTCACCGCCGAGCACCACCTGAGCTACCTCTCCGAGCTGCGGCTGGGCGACGCGATCTCGGTGCACGTCCGGTTCCTGGAGCGCTCGGACAAGGTGCTGCACACGCTCACCTTCATCGTCGACCGCACGCACGGCCGGCTCGCCGCCACCGTCGAGGCGACGCTCGTCCACATGAACTTCGACACCCGCCGGCCCGAGCCGTTCCCCGCCGACGTGCTGCCCGAGATCGACGTCGAGGTCGCGCGCTCCGACGCGCTCGGCTGGGCCGCCCCGGTCTGCGGCGTCATGGGCGTCCGCAGGCGCTGACCTACCAGCCGGTCTCGCGGCACGCGGCGCCCTCGCGGGGCTCGACCTGCAGGGTCGCGTGCTCGACGTCGTGCCGCTCGCGCAGCAGGGTGCGGGCGTCGTCCAGCACCGCGGCGAGCTGCTCGGGCCGCGACGCCACGAGGTGCACGGTCGCCACGTTCATGCCGGACGTCAGCGTCCAGACGTGGAGGTCGTGGACGTCGTCGACGCCGTCGATGCCGGCGAGCCCGCGGACGACCTCGTCGACGTCCAGGCCGGCGGGCGCGTGCTGGGCCAGCACGGCCAGCACCTGGCGTCCGAGCAGCACCGCGCGGACGGCCACGAACACGCCCACGGCGAGGGCGACGACGGTGTCCCACCAGGCGTCACCGGTCGTCGCCACCAGCACGCCCCGCCGCCACGACGCCGACCGAGCCCGCGGCGTCGGCCACGACCTCCAGGTAGGCGGCGCGCACGTTCAGGCTCTCGCCCGCGCCGCCGCGCAGCAGGAGCATCGCGACGACGTTGACCGCCAGGCCGAGCGCACCGACGACCACCATGGGCCCGACCCGCACGTCGACGGGCTCGCCGACGCGCCCGACCGCCTCGACGACGACGTACGCGGCGACACCGAGCATGAGCAGCACGACGAAGCCGGACGCCAGCACCTCCGCCCGGTAGGAGCCGAACGTCCGCCGGCCGGTCGCGTCGGGCCGCGTCGCGACCCGGGTCGCGGTCAGCGCGGCGCCCAGCGCCACGACG
>NZ_JBNFNZ010000232.1:0-3916 GCF_057364525.1 Aeromicrobium sp. PFPM2_SD2 | reverse complement strand
CCTGGTCGGTGCCGGCCGCCAGCCCTCGACCGTCACGCGTCCGCCGGTGACGAGCGCGGCGGCGACGAACGGGCCGGCGTTGGACAGGTCCGGCTCGATGGCGGCGTCGAGGGCGGCCACCGGTCCGGGGGAGACGACCCAGCGTCCGGGCGTGGAGTCGTCGACCGTCACGCCGCGACGGCGCAGCTCGGTGACGGTCATCTCGACGTGCGGGGCCGACGGCAGGCGTCCACCGGTGTGGCGCACGTCGGCGCCCTGCTCGAAGCGCGCGCCGGCGAGCAGCAGTGCCGACACGAACTGGCTGGCGCCGAGCGTCCACCTGCCGACCGGCCCGCCGCGCGACGCACGGTGCGTGGAGGTGAAGGGGCAGCGTGCCGCGGCCGTCGTCGTCGACCCGGACGCCGAGGTCCCGCAGCGCGTCCAGCACGCCGGCCAATCGGACGCTCGCGGGCGCGCTCGTCGCCGTCGAAGGTGACCGGGCCGTCGTGCAGGGCGGCGACCGGCGGCACGAACCGCATGACGGTGCCGGCCAGCCCGCAGTCGACGTGGAGCGCCGTGCCGGACGCCGGCGCGACGGGGGTGACCGTCCAGACGTCCTCGCCCGGTCGATCCGGGCGCCGAGGGACTCGAGCGCGGCGACCATGAGGTCGGAGTCGCGCGAGACGAGCGGACGGTGCAGGGTGCTCGGGCCGTCGGCGATCGCGGCGAGCAGCAGGGCGCGGTTGGTCAGCGACTTGGACCCGGGCACCTGGACGCGGCCGCGCACCGGGCGGTCGGGCGTGGGAGCGGGCCAGAGGTCGTCGGTGGCGGGCGTCGCGGTCATCGGCGCCACTCTATCGGCGCGCGACGCCCCCGAGCGGCGCTCGCCCCCGCGGGCCTCAGTGGATGAGGCTGTCGACCTTGCCGCTCGCGGCGTGGAAGGTCTCGACGGTCTTGTCCTTCGCCCGGCGGGGCAGGATCTTCTTCTTCGGGTCCGGGTCCAGCGTGGCCATGAGCAGGCCGCCCATGAGCGAGACGTTCTTGAGGAAGTGGATCGTCTGGTTCGTGCGCTGCTGCGGGTCGGACTCGGTCCAGAACGGGTGGCCCTGGACGGTGGTCGCGGGCAGCGTGGCGGCCAGCGCGAACGAGGCCAGGCGCGGGAAGCGGCCGGTGGCCAGGGCGAGGCCGGCGACGGCGTGGATCGCCCCCGTTGGCGCGCACGACGTTCTCGGGCGTCGCGGGCACGGACGGGACGGCCTTGCCCAGGGCGTCGGCGACGGGCTGGGCGGCGGGCGCGGTGTACTGCGGCGAGCGCAGCGCGTTCACGCCCCCGTAGACGAACATGGAGGCGAGCATCGGGCGGGCGACGGCGCGGAGGAGGGTCATGGTTCCGTTCTACCGCCTCCAGCGCGCGCGGCAACTTCGGTCGGTGGGCTGTGCCAGGCTGGCCCCATGTGCGGCCGCTACGCCACCAACCTGACCCCCGCGGCGCTCGAGACCGAGTTCGCGGTCGGCGTCGCCAACTCCTTCGTCGACCTCGAGCCGTCCTACAACGTCGCGCCCACCGACACGCAGGCCATCGTCGTCGCGCGCCCGGACGACGAGGGCACCGTGCAGCGCCAGCTGCGGGCCGCCCGCTGGGGGCTCGTGCCGTCGTGGGCCAAGGACCCCAAGATCGGCAACCGCATGATCAACGCCCGGGTCGAGACGGTCGCCGAGAAGCCGGCCTACAAGAAGGCGTTCGCCTCGCGGCGGGCGATCGTGCCGGCCACCGGCTACTACGAGTGGTACGTCAAGGACGACGGCGGCAAGCAGCCGTTCTTCATCCGCCCGAAGGACGGCTCGCCGCTGGCGATGGCCGGGCTGTACGAGTTCTGGAAGGCCCCGGACGGCGAGTGGCTGGTCAGCTTCACCGTCATCACGACCACGGCCGAGGACTCGCTGGGCCGCATCCACGACCGCATGCCGTTCGTCGTGGAGCGCGAGGCCTACGAGGCCTGGCTCGACCCCACCGCGTCCGGCCCCGAGCTGCTGGACCTGCTCGTGCCCGCCGCGCCCGGCCGGCTGGACGCCTACCCGGTCAGCCCGGCGGTCGGCAACGTCCGCAACGACTCGCCCGAGCTGATCGAGCCGCTGCCCGCCGCCTGACCGGCCGGGAACAACCGCGCCCGGGGCGCTGTTGTGACAGGCATGATCGGATGCCTCGAACGCCCCACCGACGCGGTGGACTCGCCGGACGGCGGTCGTCAGACGTCGGCAGTAGGCTGGACCGTGATGACCGACGACCAGGACGTCCGCGAGACCGAGACCCCGGAGCAGCGCCAGGCGCGCTTCGAGGCCGACGCGCTGCCCTTCCTCGACCAGCTCTACTCGGCCGGCCTGCGCATGACGCGCTCGCCGCAGGACGCCGAGGACCTGGTGCAGGAGACCTACGCCAAGGCGTTCACCGCGTTCCACCAGTTCAAGCCCGGCACGAACCTCAAGGCCTGGCTGTACCGGATCCTGACGAACACCTACATCAACTCCTACCGCAAGAAGCAGCGCCAGCCCCAGCAGATGACCGACGAGGTCGAGGACTGGCAGATCGCCGCCGCGGCCGCGCACACGTCCAGCGGGCTCAAGTCCGCCGAGATGGAGGCGCTGGAGCACCTGCCCGACAGCGACGTCAAGGACGCGCTGCAGGCGCTGCCCGAGGACTTCCGCATGGCCGTCTACCTGGCCGACGTCGAGGGGTTCCCGTACAAGGAGATCGCCGAGATCATGGACACGCCGATCGGCACCGTGATGTCGCGGCTGCACCGCGGCCGGCGCCAGCTGCGCGAGAGCCTGGCCGACTACGCCCGCGAGCGGGGCCTGCGCGTGGGAGCGGGTGAGAAGGCATGAGCTGCGACGGACCCGACTGCACGGACGCGCTGGAGAAGCTCTACCTGTTCATCGACCACGAGATGGACGACGCCTCCTGCGAGGAGGTGCAGGCGCACATCGACAGCTGCTCGCAGTGCCTCACCGAGTACGACCTCGAGCGGCTGGTCAAGCAGCTCGTGTCGCGCTCGTGCCGCGAGCCGGCCCCGGCGCCGCTGCGCGACCGCGTGCTGCTGAGCATCCGCACCGTCCAGGTGACGATCGAGACCGAGGTGCCCACCGAGCGGCGCGAGGCCTAGCCCCGCAGCACCATGACAAAGGCCCCCGTCGGACGACGGGGGCCTTTCTCTGCTCAGGGAGCGATGCTCACGCGTTGGGGCGCTTGCCGTGGTTCGCGCCCTTCTTGCGGCGAGCGCGGCGCTTGCGACCGGTCTTGCCCATGGTGTCCTCCTCTGACGTACGACGTCTCAGTCTCCCACAGGGGCCACCCGGGCGAGAAACCGCTCCCGGTCGACCACCAGGCGGCGCACCTCGCCGGTGGCCAGCAGACGGCTGCCCTCGTGCGCGGCGACGGTGAAGATGACCAGCCGGCCGTCGCGGCGCAGGACGTCGGCGGTGGTGACGACCTCGGCCCCGACGCCCGAGGCGAGGGAGTGCTCGACCTCGACCCGGGTGCCGACGCTCGTCTGCCCCGGCTCGAGCTCGAGGGCCGCGACGGTGGTGGCCTCGAGCCAGGCCAGCAGGACGGGGGTGCCGAGGACGGGGACGTCGCCGCTGCCGACGGCCAGCGCGGTGTCGGCCTCGGTGACGGTGTGGGTGAGGGTCGCCATGGCCGTCACCCTAGGGCGTGGCGGGGACGGCGAGGCTCACACGGACGTCCAGGCCCGCCACAGGTCGGCGTAGCGGCCGCCGGCGGCGACGAGCTCGGCGTGCGGGCCCTGCTCGACGATGCGTCCGGCCTCCATGACGACGACGCGGTCGGCGGTGCTGGCCTGGGTGAGCCGGTGCGCCACGACCAGCGCCGACCGGCCGCGGACGACCTCGAGCGCGCGCTCGAGGTCGCGGGCGCCGGCCG
>NZ_JBNFNZ010000231.1:0-3924 GCF_057364525.1 Aeromicrobium sp. PFPM2_SD2 | reverse complement strand
ACGCGGACCCGCGCCGCGAGCTCGTCGGCGTCGAGCAGACGCCCGGTGGTCCTCCCCGAGGCCCCCAGGCCCGGTCGGCGTCCAGCGACGCGCGCAGGCGCTCCTCCGTGGGCGGCGGTGCGGGGCGACGTAGAGGACGCCGTCCTTCACCTGGTCGGCCTCGACGCCCTCCTCGGCGCACACCGCCAGGACGTCGTCGACCGCCCGCTCCATCGCGAGGACGAGGCGCAGGACGCCGTCGCGGCCACCGGCCTTCGCGTACGTCTCGCGGCTCCCGGCCAGCTCGGCCGACAGCCAGCCGCCGTTGCGACCGGACGCGCCGTAGCCGCAGAACTCGGCCTCGAGCACCACCACGTCCAGCGCCGGGTCCAGCCGGCTCAGCTCGTACGCGGCCCACAGCCCGGTCAGCCCGCCACCGACGACCGCGACGTCGCACGTCAGGTCGCCGTCGAGGCCGGGCCGGGGCGCCGGCAGGCCGCCTGCTCCCACCAGAAGGAGACGCCTCCGTTGACCAGCCCGGCGCGCGCGGCACGCTCGTACGTCCTGCTCACGGGCTCATCGTGCCGTCCGGACGAGGCCGCCGTCACGCAGCCGACGCGCGACGCGCCGCAGCCCGGCGGGCCGCGGTTGCCCGGCTCGGACAGAATGTGGCCATGTCGTCCGTGCGCACGCCCGACCCGAACCCCGGCTGGCTCTCCGAGTTCGCCCTGGACGAGACCCGCGGCCGGGTCCCGATCCTGTACGTCGAGGCCGTGCCGGTCCGCGTCGACTCCTACGGCCGGGTCGAGCACGTGGGCGTCCTGCTCCGTGCGTCGTCCACGGGGTCGATGACGCGCACGCTGGTGTCCGGCCGCGTCATGCACGGCGAGTCCCTGCGCGGCGCGCTGCTGCGCAACCTGGAGAAGGACCTCGGCCCCACCGCGTTCCCGCGCCTGCCGCTGAGCACCACCCCGGTGACGGTCGCCGAGTTCTTCCCGCTCCCGGGCATCGCGCCGCTGCACGACACCCGCCAGCACGCCGTGGCCCTGGTCTACGTCGTCCCGGTCACGGGCGAGTGCGCGCCGCGTCAGGACGCGCTCGAGCTCACCTGGCTGACGCCCGAGGAGGCGGCGTCGCCGGAGGTCCTGGACGACATGGAGGGCGGCCGCGGCCACCTGCTGCGCCAGGTGCTGACCCAGCTGGGCACCCTTCCGGCCTGACGCACCGGCCCCCTCCTGGTGCCGTCGGGCACGGCGACGTAGGGTTACCGCTGAGTAATAACTGCGTGGCAAGTGTGGCATGCCTAACCGGGTGAGCCCGATCACCGCGCATTAGTCTCGGCACATCGATCGTCGGGCCCACCGGAAGGGGACCTCCATGCGCATCGCCGCCATCGTTCTCTCGCTCGTCGCGACCGCCGTCGCGCTCGGGCTGTTCGCGCAGGCGTTGCGCGGCTTCTGGCAGGTGATCGGGGCCGGCGGCCCCGCGCTGAACCGCACGGACAACAAGGCCGCGCGCTGGAAGAACATGTTCAAGGAGACCCTGGGCCACACCCGGATGCTCCAGTGGACGTGGATCGGCATCATGCACTGGCTGGTCTTCGCCGGTTTCATCTTCCTCAGCTCGGCGGTCGCGACGGCCTACTTCCAGATCTTCGACCCGCACTTCACGCTGTGGATCGTCGGTGAGTGGTACCCGTTCGAGTGGGCCACCGAGCTGCTGTCGTGGCTGACCGTCATCGGCATCCTGTACCTGATCGTCGTGCGCCAGCGGAACCACCCGCGCCGCCTCGAGCGCAAGAGCCGCTTCTTCGGCTCGACGTTCTGGCAGGCGTACTTCGTCGAGGCGATCATCCTCGGCGAGGGCCTGGCCGGCCTGTTCATCCGCGGCGCCGAGTACCAGCTGCACGACGGCACCAAGGCGCACTTCCCGATGACCTGGTTCATCGGCTCGCTGTACGGCGACATCTCCGACCACACGGCCGAGAACATCATCTACGCGCTGGCCACGGCCAAGATCCTCATGGCGATGGTCTGGCTCGGCACGATCTCCAAGAACATCACGATGGGCGTCGCCTGGCACCGCTTCACGGCCTGGTTCAACATCTGGTTCAAGCGCGAGTCCGACGGCCGCGTGGCCCTGGGCGGCCTCAAGCCGATGACCGTCGACGGCAAGCGCGTCGACATGGAGGCGATGGAGGAGCTCGACGAGGACGACTTCGGCAAGCTCGGCGTCGGCAAGGTCGAGGACTTCAGCTGGAAGGGCATCCTGGACTTCACGACCTGCACCGAGTGCGGTCGCTGCCAGAGCCAGTGCCCGGCCTGGAACACCGAGAAGCCGCTGAGCCCCAAGCTGCTCATGATGGGCCTGCGCGAGCACGCCTACACCAAGATCCCGCTGCTCCAGAAGGACGGCGACACGCTCACCGAGGCCGAGCAGGCCGAGCTCGAGCGTCCGCTCATCGGCGACGAGTCCATGTACGGCGTCATCGACCCGGACGTGCTGTGGTCGTGCACCAACTGCGGCGCCTGCGTCCAGCAGTGCCCCGTCGACATCGAGCACGTCGACCACATCGACGACATGCGTCGCTACCAGGTGCTCGTCGAGTCCAACTTCCCCGCCGAGCTCAACAACATCTTCAAGGGCCTCGAGCGCAAGGGGAACCCCTGGAACATGAACCCGCGCGACCGCATGGCGTGGGCGAAGGACCTCGACTTCGAGGTCAAGCAGGTCGGCGTGGACGTCGAGGACCTCGACGAGGTCGAGTGGCTGTTCTGGGTCGGCTGCGCCGGCGCCTACGAGGACCGCGCCAAGAAGACGACGCAGGCCGTCGCCGAGCTGCTCGACATGGCCGGCGTGACGTTCGCCGTCCTGGGCGACGGCGAGACCTGCTCGGGCGACTCGGCCCGTCGCGCGGGCAACGAGGTGCTGTTCATGCAGCTGGCCATGCAGAACGCCGAGGTGTTCAAGGAGACGAAGGTCAAGAAGGTCGTCTCCACCTGCGCCCACTGCTTCAACACGCTCAAGAACGAGTACCGCGAGTTCGGCGTCGAGCTCGAGGTCGTCCACCACACGCAGCTGCTCAACCGCCTCGTGCGCGAGAAGAAGCTGACCCCGGTGGCGCCGACGGCCGGCGAGGCCGCGGGCAAGAAGATCACCTACCACGACCCGTGCTTCCTGGGCCGCCACAACCAGGTCTACGAGGCGCCGCGCGAGCTGCTGCAGATCATCCCCGGCGCCACGTACGCCGAGATGCCGCGCAACTCCGAGAAGTCCTTCTGCTGCGGCGCCGGCGGCGCGCGCATGTGGATGGAGGAGACGCTGGGCTCGCGGATCAACGTCAACCGCACCGAGGAGGCCGTCGCCACCGGCGCTGACCAGATCGCGGTCGGCTGCCCGTTCTGCCGCGTGATGCTCAGCGACGGCCTGACCGCCAAGCAGGCGGCCGGCGAGGCCCGCGAGGAGGTCGAGGTGCTCGACGTCGCGCAGATGCTGCTCGCGTCGGTCAAGCGCGCGCCGGTCGAGCCGAGCGCCGAGGACGACCAGGCGGTCGTGGCCGAGGCCGAGGCGGCCACCGCGGCCGCGGCCACGGCGTCCACGGCGCCCGACGGCCCGGAGGCGAAGGACGACGCCGAGTCGGTCGAGAAGCCCGAGGACGTGGGCGTCGGCGCCGAGGCGGCCAAGGAGCAGGCCGAGGGCGGCAGCCCGACGTCCGGCGTGACCGAGGCCGACGACGCCGAGGAGGTGGCCGAGGAGCTCAACGATCCGGCCACCGACGAGAGCGGCGCCGGCGCCGAGGCCCAGCAGGTCGCGGCCGAGCACAACGTCGCCTCGCTGAACTGCGGCACGCCCTCAGGCATCTCCGCACCCTGCGGGGGTGTCACGACCACCCGGACGCGATCGCCCGTGGCGAGATCCAGGCCGGGTGCTTGGGCAGGAGTGAGC
>NZ_JBNFNZ010000230.1:0-3925 GCF_057364525.1 Aeromicrobium sp. PFPM2_SD2 | reverse complement strand
TCGGCCAGCCGCTCCTCGCGCGGCGGCGGGGCGGGGGAGTGGTCGGTGTAGCACTGCACGGCCACGGCGGCACCGACGCGCTTGGTCAGCAGCCGCTGGACGACGACGACCCGCTCGCCGCCGGGGGTCGTGGCCTCGACCCGGTCGCCGACGTGGATCGGCAGGGACGGCTTGGCCCGCTTGCCGTTGACGTGCACGTGACCGCCCTTGCAGGCGGTGGTGGCCGCCGACCGGCTGGCGAACAGCCGGACCGCCCACACCCAGGCGTCGGTGCGGACGCTCGTCGGCTGGCTGGCCTCGGCGCTCATGTCGTCAGCGTGGCCCGCAGCCGCTCGACCAGCACGTCGGCGGTGCGCTCGACCATCGCCAGGACGACCTCGAACCCTTCGCCGTCGCCGAAGTACGGGTCCGGAACCTCGGCGTCCTCGTCAGCGGCCTCGGGGTCGAACGCGCGGAACATCATCAGCCGGCCGGCGGCGTCCACGGTCGGGGTCAGCTCGTGCATGTCGGCCCGGTTGCTCTGGTCCATCGCGAGCAGCAGGTCGTTCTCGGCGTACCAGTCGGTGCTGAACCGGCGGGCGACGTGCTTGCTGGGGTCGTAGCCGTGGGCCCGCAGCGTCGCCGCGGCCCGCTCGTCCATGGGGTTGCCGGTGTGCCACCCGCCGGTGCCGGCGGACGTCACGGTCACGCGGTCGGCCAGGCCGGCCGCCTCGAGCCGGCGCTCGAGCACCACGTGCGCCATCGGGGAGCGGCAGATGTTGCCCAGGCACACGACCGCGAGCCGGTAGCGGCCGTCCTCCTCGGGGGCGGGGAGCGTGGCCACGTCAGTCGATGATCGCGCTGACGACCGCGTTGACGACGCTGATGACGATGGACGCCAGCACCGCCCAGCCGAAGCCGTCCACGAAGAACCCCAGGTCGAGCTGGCCGGCGATCCACTCGGTCAGCAGGAGCAGCAGCGCGTTGATGATGAGCAGCGCCAGGCCGAGGGTCAGGATGATGAACGGCAGCGACAGCACGTTCAGCACCGGCTTGACGTACGTGTTGATGAGCGCGAACACCGCGGAGACGACGGCGAGCGTCAGCCACACGGTGGACGACTCGGCGCCGTCCTCGGCGATGCGCATGTGGTCGCCGAGCAGTCCGGCGGCCGCGGCGAGCGCCACGGCGCTCGAGATCCAGGTGACGAGCAGGGCAGGCATGGCCTCATTGTGGCGCGGGCAGCTCGGCGGGGGCCGAGCGCCGCGCCGACTGGGCCAGGACGATGCCGGCCATGACCACGACCACGCCGACGAGCTGCACGCCGGCGAGCGACTCGGCGAACCACGCCCAGCCGAGCAGCACGGCCAGCACCGGCTCGAGCGTGGCGACCATCGTCACCTGCGTGGCCGGCAGGTGCTGCAGCGCCACGAGCTGGACGAAGAACGGCGTCACGGTGCCCAGCACGACGACCCAGACCAGCGGCAGCCACAGCGGGACGGACAGGTCGTCGAGCCGCTCCAGCATCGACACGTCCTGCGTCAGGTCGGGCAGGTGCCAGCTCGGGCTCACGGCGTTCATCAGCACCGCGGCCATGACGAACGACCAGACGATGACGTGCAGCGGGTCCTGCGTGCCGACGTTGTGCTCGCCGAGCAGGAAGTAGGCGGCGAAGCTGACCGCGGCGAGCAGACCCATCGTCACGCCCAGCGCGTCCAGCTGGAGCCCCTGCCACACCCGGGCGACGAGGGCCAGGCCGCCGACGGCGCAGGCCACGGCGCCCCACATGCGGCGGTGGACGTCCTCGCGCCGCACGACCCGCACCCACAGCACGACGAGCACCGGTGCCAGGTACTCCAGCAGCAGCGCCACGCCGAGCGGCAGCCGGTCGATGGCCACGTTGTAGGTCAGCTGCAGGGCCGCGACGCCGACCAGGCCCAGCCCGGCGACGAGCAGCAGCGAGCGTCCGCGCGGGGGACGCAGCACGGCCGGGCGCCAGAGGGCGGCGACCAGCACGAGGACGATCGCCGCGCCGGTGATGCGCGCGGACGTGAAGGGGAGCGGGTCGATTCCGCCGCGCATCGCGATGCGCGAGATGCCGCCGTTGAGGCCGAACAGCACGGCGCCGGCCAGGACGAGCACGTAGCCCCTGCGGGCGGAGGCGGCGGTCACGGGGCGATCATGCCAGCCCACTACCCTGCCCCCATGCCCACGCCGACCTCGCGAGACGTCCTCGCCTCGATGCCCGTCTACAAGCCCGGCCGCGTCGCGCTCGACGAGGCGCACAAGCTGTCGAGCAACGAGCTGCCGTTCCCGCCGCTGCCCAGCGTCCTGCAGCGCCTGGGCGGGGAGCTGAACCGCATCAACCGCTACCCCGACGCGGGCAACACCGCGCTCGTCGAGCGGCTCGCGCAGGCGCTGGGCCAGCCGCCGGAGGCGTTCGCCGCCAGCACCGGCTCGGTCGCGGTGCTCTACTCGCTGCTGAGCGCGTACTGCTCGCCGGGCGACGAGGTGGTCTACGCGTGGCGCTCGTTCGAGGCCTACCCGATCGCCGTCGGCCTGGCCGGGGCCCGGTCGGTCGGCGTCCCGCTGACGGCCGACGGCCGGCACGACCTGGACGCCCTGGCCGCCGCGGTCACCGACCGCACGAAGGTCGTCATGGTCTGCACCCCGAACAACCCCACCGGCCCGGTCGTCGAGCACGACGCGCTGGTGGCGTTCGTCGACGCGCTGCCCCCGCACGTCCTGGTGGTGGTGGACGAGGCGTACGTCGAGTTCGTCCGCGACCCGGCCGCCGCCCGGGGCCTGGACGTGCTGGCCGGCCGCCCGAACGTCGTCGTCCTGCGCACGTTCTCCAAGGCGTACGGCCTGGCCGGGCTGCGGGTCGGCTACGCGGTCGCGCACCCCGACGTGGCCCAGGAGGTCCGCAAGGCGATCGCGCCGTTCAGCGTCTCGGGCGTCGCCCAGGCCGCCGCGATCGCGTCGCTGGACGCCGCCGACGAGCTCGCCGAGCTCGAGCGCCGCGTCGCCGAGCGCACCCGGCTGCGCGACGCGCTGCTCGAGGCCGGCTTCGACGTGCCGCCGGCCGAGGGCAACTTCGTCTGGCTGCCGCTGGGCGACGACGCCCTCGACTTCGCCGAGGCCGTGGCGCCGGTCAGCGTCCGGCCCTTCGCCGGCGACGGCGTGCGGGTGAGCGTGGGCCTGCCCGAGGCCGACGACCACTTCCTCGGCCTGGCCACGGCCTGGCGCTCGCGGCACTGACCCGGGCACGCGAGAGGGGCAGGGACCGTACGGTCCCTGCCCCTCTGCGTCCTCAGGTCAGCGGATGCCGACCCGCACGACCCGCGACGTGCTGGCGCCGTAGCGGGCGTCGCCGCCGTAGACCACCTTGACGGTGGCCGTGCCGCGCTTGGCCGCCTTCACCTTGGCGGTCACCATGCCCGCGCTGCTCATCCGCACGGTCTTGACGACCTTGTAGCCGCGGGCACCTGGCGTCTTGACGTACACCTTCACGGTGCCGGTCGGGCTGACGCCGGCGACCTTGCCGCCGACCCAGGCGGTGATCGTGAAGGACGCGCCGCGCTTGACGAGCGAGGCGGCCGAGACGGTCGTCGCCGTCGCCTTGCGCGTCACCCTCAGCGAGGACGTCACGCTGCTCGGCTCGGTCGCGTCGCTGCCCGAGTAGCGGACCGTGACCCGGTACGAGCCGACCGCGAGCGTCCGGGGCAGGGCGAACGTCGCCCGGCCCGTGCTGCTCACCGGAGCGGTCACCCTCGCGCGACCCGCGGTGACGGTGACCGTGCCGGACGTGGCGCCCGAGACCGTCACCGTGCCGCTCACCGCGGTGCCGAACGTCGCCGACGAGCGGCTCAGCCGCAGCGTCGTGGACGAGCCGTCGCGGCTCAGCGTCAGCGCGACCGGGGGCGGCCGACGAGCCCTGCGCCCG
>NZ_JBNFNZ010000229.1:0-3928 GCF_057364525.1 Aeromicrobium sp. PFPM2_SD2 | reverse complement strand
GACCGGGACCCGGCGCCGTCCCCGGGGCGCCACGGCCCTAGCCCGCGTTCGCGTCGGCGCGGCGCTCGGCGGCGCGCTTCCTGCGCTGCTCGGCCTTCTTCTTGGCCGGGTCCTCGCCGCAGATCACGTGGTCGGCGGCCTGGTAGGTCGTCGTGTACTTCTCGGACTTGACCCGCTTCCCGCCCTGGTAGAAGTAGCGGAAGATGTCGATGTCGAAGCCGGTGATCGGCGACTGCGGGACGCACGCGGCGCTGGTGTCGTAGCGCTTGCCCGGCGTGCGGAAGTTGTAGCGGCCCGACTTGCCCGCCTCGACCTTGTCCCAGACCTTCGTCGAGAACATCTGCACGTGCATCTCGCCCTTGCGGCCGGGGGTGCTGCGGTCGACCCAGGCGTTGATGAGCACGCCGTGCTTCGTGTTGTTCTTGAACTTCATGTCGAGGCTGCCCCAGTAGACGGTCGCCTCGCGGCCGACCGGGTAGCGGTCGATGTAGAACGTGTGCGCCTTGTGGTGGACGTCCTCGAGACCGGCGAAGAAGGCTGCGTTGTAGGTCGTGGTGACGACCTGCGAGACGCCTCCGCCCGGCTCCTCGCGGAACTGGCCGCCGTTGATGACCGAGCCGGTCGTGAAGCCGTTCTCGACCGTCCGCTCGCCGACGGTGTCGTTGAAGCTGAACGTCTCGCCGGGCATGACGAGGGTGTCGTCGAGCAGCTCGGCCGCCCGGCCCTGGTTGACGTTGCGGTACTCGGCGTGCGGGAAGTACGTCGTGAACTCCGACACCAGCTCCTTGACGCCGAGCTTCTTGGCGTCGGCCGTCGTGAACTCGGGCTCGACCACCGTCGCCTCGACGGTGACGGTGCGCGCCGCGCCGCTCTCGGTCAGCACCGGGACGAGCTTCTGGGCCATCTCCTGGGGCTGCAGGCCGATGCCGGTCTTGCTCGGGACGATGCGCGGCTTGCCGCTGTCCACGACGATGCGGGCGTCGACAGCCTTGCGACCGACGCCGCTCGTCTCGGCCGCGAGCGCCCCGCTCAGCTTCTCGGGGTCGACGACCGCCGTCATCTCGCCGTCGACCGGCTCGACCCGCAGCGCGGGCGCGTACGCCGAGACGGGGAGCGAGACCTTCTTCTGCCCGACCGCGATCGTCACGGGCGCGGACACGGCCGGCTCGGCGATCTCGGTGACGGCCTGCTGCAGCCCGGCCTCGTCGACGTCGGGCTCGACGACGTTCGTCTCGACGTCGACGACCGGGTCGTCGGTCGTGCCGTAGACCGCCTCGACGGCACGGGCGGTCGCGTCGCGGTCGATCGCGACGCCGTCCTTCGGCGAGCGCGGCTTCGGCTCGTCCTTCGGGAAGGTGATGAGCGGCTGGACGACCTCGACCTCGACGTCCTCGGCGACCTTGTCCAGCGCCGAGGCCATCTTGGTCGGGTCCGAGCTGACGACGAGGTCGTGCTCGTCGGACCCGAGGACGAGGCGGACCATGCGCACGGGGTTCCACGTGCGCTCGCCGCCGGCCTGGTCGACGCTCTCGGCGGCGTCGACCTCGAGTCCGAGGTCCTCGGGCGCGAACTCGACGGTGCTGTCGTCGGCGTCCCCGCCCTCGCGGCGCAGGCCGACCTTGGCGTCCGCGCGCGCGCGCGACCGCCTTGGTCACCGCGCGCTCGGCGGCGGCCGGGCTCATGCCGCCGACGTCGATGCCGCCGATCGTGGCGTGGGCCGGCAGGCGCGACCCGGTCAGGAAGAAGCCGGCGAGGTACACCCCGCCGAGCACGACGACCGCGCCTCCCAGGCCCCACGACAGCTTCTGGTGGCGGCGGACGAACGAGGGACTCATGCGGGCTCCTGCGAGGTCGGGGGACGGTAGACCGTCTTCTCCGAGGCGTCGGTGTGGACGAGGCGTCCGTAGTGCGAGCGGTAGTACAGCAGCGGGTCGTCGATCTCGTCGCGGACGCGGGCCGAGACGACGCTGCCCACCAGGATGCTGTGGTCGCCGCCGTCGTGGACGGCATGCGTCTCGCACTCCAGCCAGGCGAGACCCTCGTCCATGAGCGCGACCCCGGTCGCGGGGCCGCGGTGGTGCTCCACGCCCTCGAGCTGGGACTCCAGCGGACGTCCGCGGTGGGCGAACCAGGCGGACGTCTCGCGGCCGCCCTCGGCCAGGATCGAGACGCCCCACAGGCCGCTCTCGAGCACCGCCTCGTGGAAGCGGCTGGCCTTGTGCGAGCACACCAGGACGAGCGGCGGGTCGATCGAGACCGAGCAGAACGCGCTGGCCGTCATGGCGTGGTCGATGCCGTCGTGGACGGTCGAGACGACGGTGACACCGCTGGCGAACCTGCCCAGCGCGCCCCGGAACGCCTTGTCGTCGATCGGTTCCCTCACGGGGCAAGCCTAGGTTTCCACTGGGAGGCCGCCACGAGCGCCCCGCCGCCACCGAGCGTGAAGGCCCAGCCCAGCAGGTCGTCGGCGACCAGGTAGCTGTCGCCGCCGGCCACCAGCGGGGCCAGGACGGCGACCGCCCAGCCGGCCGAGAAGCAGGCCGTCCCGAGCGGCACCAGGGCCTCGGCGCCACGGGCGGCCAGGAAGGTCAGCACCACGCCGGCGGCCAGTCCCCAGGGCAGGTCGACGCCCCCGGCGGCGAGCACGTGGCGGTGCACGAAGGACGCCATGACGCCGGCCCACAGACCGGCCAGGGCGGCCGCCCCGCGGAGCGCGGTCACAGCCCCGCGAAGAGGTCGTCCTCGAGCCCGGACGGGCCGACGGGACCACGGGTGCCGCGCGCGAGGCGGTAGTGCTCGGTGCCCCACACCGTCTGGCCGACGTTGTTGGACAGCGCGAAGAACGGGCCGTCGACGGCGACTTGGGACGCGTGGGCGCGCAGGGCGGCGGTCTTGGCGTCCAGGAAGCCGGTGCCGTCGATCGCGGCGTCGAGCTGGTCGTCCTCGAAGGCCATGGGAGGCAGGCTGTCGGCCTCCCAGCCCTCGAACGACGTCGTGTCGCCCGAGGCCCGCAGCGCGGTGAGCCCCTCGCGGAAGGCGCGGGCCGACATCGCCGACCAGTAGACCTTGCTGATCTCCCACGCCTCGCCCAGCTCGGGCTTGTACGAGCGGACGCCGGCCAGGTCGGCGGCGTAGGTGGCGACGCGGTGGGCCTGGACGTGGTCGGGGTGGCCGTAGCCGCCGAACTGGTCGTAGGTCACCAGCACCTGCGGGCGCACCTCACGGATCACCTCGACGAGCAGGTCGGCGGCGACGAGCAGGTCGGCCGCCCAGAACGCGTCCGGACGCACGTCCTCACCGGCGGTGGCGTTGCCGTCCTCGCCCCAGACCATGCCCGAGTCGCGGAAGCGACCGGGGCCGCCGAGGAAGCGGTGGTCGGTGACCCCGAGGGCCTTCATCGCCTCGGCCAGCTCGCCGATGCGGTGCTCGCCGAGCCGGTCCTCCTGGTCGCTGGCGTAGTGGGCGATCTCGGGGACGAGGATCTCGCCCTCCTCGCCGAGCGTGCAGGTGACGAGGGTGACGTGCGAGCCCTCCGCGACGTAGCGCGCCATGGTGGCGCCGTTGCCGATCGTCTCGTCGTCGGGGTGGGCGTGCACGAGCAGCAGCCGCTTGTCGGCAGGATCCATGGGTCACAGGCTAGTCACGCTGTGGTGGGATGGACGGCGTGACCGTCTCGTACCCCCGTCTCGCCGCCCGCACCCTGCGATTCACCCTGGGGGTGCCGCGCAACGTCACCGTCTCCCCCGACGGCACCACGGTGCGGTTCATCCGCACGCCCGACGGGGTCACGCGCACCGGGCAGCTGTGGGCGCTGGACGTCGCGAGCGGCGAGGAGACCCTCGTCGTCGACCCCGCCGCGCTGCTCGGCGAGGGCCCCGAGGAGCTGACCCCCGAGGAGCGCGCCCGCCGCGAGCGCAGCCGCGAGTCG
>NZ_JBNFNZ010000228.1:0-3932 GCF_057364525.1 Aeromicrobium sp. PFPM2_SD2 | reverse complement strand
GGCCCGAGGCGCGAGGACGAGGACGGGCACGAGCCCGGCGACCCGGACGCGAAGGCGTCGCGCAGCCCCTGCCCGAGCGCACCCGAGGGCAGCAGCTCCAGGACGGCGCGGGCACCGTCCGGGTAGCGGTCGAGCGGCACGAGGATGCCGCCGCCCACCAGCAGCAGCACGTAGACGAGGTTGGCGACGGCCAGCGTCGCCTCGGCGCGCAGGGCGCCGGCGATCAGCAGGCCCAGGCGCCGAACGCGGCGGTGCCGAGGACGAGCAGCACGCCGGCCCACAGCCAGCCGGTGAGGCCACCGTCGGGCTGCCACCCGAGGGCGAACGCGACCGCCGACAGGATGGCGACCTGCACGGCCTCGACGACCACGACGGCGAGCGTCTTGCCCGCGAGCAGGCCCCAGCGGGGGAGCGGCGAGGCGCCGAGCCGCTTGAGCACGCCGTAGCGACGCTCGAACCCGGTCGCGATGGCCAGCGAGGTGAACGAGGCGGACATGACGGCCAGGGCGAGGACGCCGGGGGCCAGGATGTCGATCGCCCGGCCCTCGCCGAGGTCGACGATGCTGCCGGCCTTGGTGCCGGCGAACAGCAGCAGCAGCGGCACGACGAGCGTGATGCCGAGCTGCTCGCCGTTGCGGGCCAGCAGGCGCAGCTCCATCGAGGTCTGGGCGCGCAGCATGGCCGCGGTGGACGCGGCGCCGGGTCGGGGGCTGAGGTCGAGGTCGGTCATCGCAGGCTCCGGCCGGTGAGGTCGAGGAAGCGGTCCTCGAGCGTCTGGCGCTCGACCATGACCGACTCGACGAGGACGTCCTGGCGCGCGCACCAGGCGGTGACGGCGGCGACGAGCGCCGGGTCGACGTCGCCGGCGACGACGTACGCGCCGGGCTCGACCTCGTCGACCTTCGTGTCGTGGGGGAGCGCGGCCATGAGGTCGGTGACGTCCAGGCCGGGAGCGGCGCGGAGGCGGACGGTGTTGCGGGCACCCTGCGCGGTCAGGTCGGCCGGGGAGCCGGTGGCGATGACGCGTCCGGCGTCGACGACGTGCACGACGTCGGAGAGGGCCTCGGCCTCGTCCATGTAGTGCGTGGTCAGCACGACCGTGACGCCGGCGTCGCGCAGCTCGGACACGAGGTCCCAGGTCGCGCGGCGGGCCTGCGGGTCGAGGCCGGCGGTGGGCTCGTCCAGGAAGACCAGCTCGGGACGTCCCACGACGGCCATGGCCAGGCCGAGCCGCTGCTGCTGCCCGCCTGACAGGCGGCGGAAGGGGGTGCGGCCGGAGCGGGCCAGGCCGAGCCGCTCGATGAGGGCGTCGGGGTCGAGCGGATGGGCGTGCAGCGCGGCCACGTGGCGCAGCATCTCCGGGGGCCGGACGCCGGACCACGCGCCGCCGCTCTGCAGCATCACGCCGACCCGGGGACGCAGCTCGCGCGCGTCCGCGACGGGGTCGAGGCCGAGCACGCGGACCGTGCCCTCCTGCGGCGAGCGGTAGCCCTCGCAGGTCTCGATGGTGGTGGTCTTGCCGGCGCCGTTGGGGCCGAGGATGGCGGTGACGGTGCCCCGCTCGACGGTCAGGTCGAGCCCGTCGGCGGCGACGGTCGAGCCGTACCGCATGACGAGTCCGCGGACGTCCACGACCGGTGCTTGCACCCCGCCAGTCTAGGCGGCGGGGCCTGCCGTCCCGGTGCCGGGCTCTTGCCCCGCCACCGCCGCGCGTGTGAGCGTGGCGTCCATGCTGAGGCTGGGTGCGGTGGTGCTGAACGTGGCGACGTCGGACGAGCGCGCGAGTTCTGGACGCGGGCCCTGGGGCACGCGCCGCAGCCGGCGAACCCGGCCTTCCTGCTGCCGCCGCCCGGCGACGTCCCGCGGCTGCACCTGGACGAGGACGACCGCACGCACCTGGACCTGTGGGTCGACTCGGCCGAGGAGCAGCAGGCGGAGGTCGAGCGGCTGGTCTCGCTGGGCGCGCGCCGCGTCGCCTGGGACTACCCCGACGACGCCGACTTCGTGGTGCTGGCCGACCCGGTGGGCACGGTCTTCTGCGTCGTCGACGCGAGCCGCTAGGTCAGCCCAGGAACGCCTGCACCGTCTCGATGGTGTCCTGCTCGGGCCGCACGGTGACCGCTTAGCCGTCGTCCGCGACCGCGAACTCGCAGAACCGCGCGGTCTGCCAGGCCAGCACGCCGACGGTCATCCCCGTGAACGTCCTCGGCAGCTGTCACCGATCGGCGTGCGGTGCCGTACTCAGTACCGTCTTCCTGTGCGCACGATCATCGAGTGGTGGCCAGAACATGGTTCCGGGCCGATGTGGGTCGACGGTGTGTCGGTGGAGCCGGCCACCGTGCTCCCGATCGAGCTGGCTGCCCGCGTGATCGCATGGAACGACGCCTTCGTGGATGAGGACATGTTGCCGGTCGACGGAGAAGGCGACCTCGGGTGGCTGGCGGAAGGGAAGGACCTCCTGGCAGCCGTCCGCGCGGCACTGTCCGAGTCTCACGACGTGATCGTCACGGAACCCTGGTGGGGCGGAAGCTCCTCGTGAGGTAGCGCCGCTCAGCCGAGGAAGGCCTGGACCGTCTGGATGGTGTCGGCCTCGGCCGGCGGCTTGTCGTCGCGGTAGCGGACGACGCGGGCGAAGCGCAGCGCGACGCCGCCGGGGTAGCGGGTCGAGCGCTGGACGCCGTCCAGCGCGACCTCGACGACCTGCTCCGGCCGGACCGTGACCGTGTAGCCGTCGTCGTCGGTCTGCAGCTCGCGGAAGCGCTCGGTCTGCCAGGCCAGCACCTCGTCGGTCATCCCCTTGAACGTCTTGCCGACCATGACGAAGCCGCCGTCGGCGTCCCGGGCCCCGAGGTGGATGTTCGACAGCGTGCCGGAGCGGCGCCCGCTGCCCCGCTCGACGGCCAGCACGACGAGGTCGAGGGTGTGGACCGGCTTCACCTTCACCCAGCCGGCGCCGCGGCGGCCCGCCTCGTACGCCGCGGCCGGGTCCTTCACGACGACGCCCTCGTGGCCAGACGCGACCAGGGTGCGGAAGACGACGCGCCTCGGCGGGGTCGGCGGTGACGACGCGGGGCACCTGCGCGTCGGCCGGCAGCGTCGCCCGCAGGCGCTCGAGCCGCTCGCGCAGCGGCCGGTCGAGCAAGTCCTCGCCGTCGAGGTGCAGGACGTCGAAGACGAACGTGGTCAACGGCGTCCGCGCCCGCAGCGTCTCGACGTCCGTGCGGCTCGCGGTGCGCGCCCCGGTCTCCTGGAACGGCCGCGGGGAGCCGTCGTCGCGCAGCGCGATCGCCTCGCCGTCGAGCACCGCCGTGGTGACGTCGAGCGCGGCGACCGCCTCGACCACCTCGGGGACGCGGTCGGTGACGTCGTCCAGGCTGCGGGTGTAGACACGGACCTCGTCACCCACCCGGTGCACCTGCACGCGGATGCCGTCCAGCTTCGCGTCGACGACCGCCTCGCCCCCGTCGGGCACCGCCTTGAGCATCGCCTCGGCCACGTCCGGCGCGCTGGACGCGAGCATCGGCAGCACCGGGCGGCCGGGTTCCAGGCCGAAGCCGGCCAGGGCGTCGGCACCGCCGTGCAGCGCCGCGTGCGCGACGGACGTGAGTCCGCCGCCGAGCATGGCCGCGCGCCGCACGAGTGCCTGGGGGACGTCCGCGGCCTCGGCGACGGCGTCCAGGACGAGGCTGTCGAGGGCCCCCTGTCGCAGCTCGCCGGTCAGCAGCCCCACGAGCCAGCGCTGCTCCTCGGCGGTGGCCCGGGCGAAGAGGTCGTCCACGAGGCTCGACGCCGTTCGCGCGAGCCGGACCCGGCGACGGCGGCGAGGCTCGTCCAGCCGGGCGGGTGACGTCGCCGACGGTGAGCGTCGGCTCGGCAGCGGGGGCGGGCAGGTCGGTGAGGCCGCGCCAGCCGACGCCCGTGCGGCGCTGCGT
>NZ_JBNFNZ010000227.1:0-3933 GCF_057364525.1 Aeromicrobium sp. PFPM2_SD2 | reverse complement strand
GCACGGTCGTCCCCGCTCGCCGACGGGGGCGCCCACCGCGCCGACCAACCCCGCCGGCCAGCGGCTTCCCGACGTCCGGCAGCGCCGGCGCCGAGGGCTGGGAGCGCTACATCGCCGAGGAGCGTCCGGCGACGTTCCCGTACACGACGAAGGAGCTCATGGAGAGCAAGCAGAACCTGCCCTACAACGTCTCCTCGAGCTACACCGCGCAGCCGATGGACGACACCAGCGTCGAGAACCTGCTGGCCCGCCGCGACGCGTACAAGGTCAACGCCGCGAGCTGGATGGACACGGCGTTCGGCGACCCGGTCGACGCGGTCGTCTACCCGGGCTTCCTGACCAGCGTGGGCAACAACGACGCCTCGTCGGCGATCTTCAGCTCCGACCGCGCGTCGGGCGTCCTCACCCAGTCCGTCGGCCTGCCGACCGCGATCCTGCCGATCGGCCGCAACGGCGAGGGGCAGTCCAACAACGTCCAGGTCGTCGGCCGCGCGTGGACGGACAAGGACGTCCTGGCCATGGGCTACGCGATCGAGCAGCAGGCGAAGGCCTCGGTGCGCACGACGTTCGCCCCCGCCCTGCGCTGGAGCGGACCGGCGGCGTCCGCGACGTCGCTGAGCCTGCGCCGCACGGCCACGACCTACGGGTCGCCCGGGACGGCCACCGTGTCCGTCGCGTCCGACCCGGCCGCCACCGGCACGGTGTCGGTGAAGGTCGCCGGCCGCACGGTCAAGGCCACGCTCAAGGCGGGACGGGCGACCGTCACGCTGCCCAAGGACGTCCCGGTCGGGACGCACCTCGTCACCGCGTCGTACGCCGGCTCGTCGGTCGTGGCCAAGAGCTCGGCCACCGCGACGCTCAAGGTGGCCAAGGCCGCCCCGCGCATCGGGATGAAGCTCGTGCGGTCGACGGTGAAGAAGAACGTCAACGCCTCGCTCCGCATCACCGTCTCCGGCGCGGTGCCGGCGCGGAGCCGGGCGCTCGTCTACGACGGCTCGCGGGTCGTCCGGACGGTCGACGTGCGTCGCGGCACGAGCATCGTGAAGCTGCCCCGGCTCGAGCCCGGTCTCACACGATCCGCGTCTACGTCGTGGCCGGTGACGACTACAAGGCGGCGTGGAGCCCGAAGCGGACGCTGCGGGTGTCGAAGAAGCGCTGACCCGCACGACGCCGGCGACGCCGCGGTCCCCTCGGGGGTCGCGGCGTCGTCGCGTCGGGGGGCAGCGCTCTCGGCTCGGCCAGCGAGGCGGCTCAGGGGCGGGGACGAGCTGCAGCACCAGCTCGTCCCCGTCGACGACCAGGCTCCAGCGGCGCGGCGAGCCGGGCGGCGCCTCGTAGGGCTCGCCGCTGTTGAGCGTGTCGCGGACCTGGCGGGCCTGCTGCGTCGAGATCGAGACGCCCCGCTCCTGCAGGGCGGCGCGCAGCCTGTCGACGTCGCGCGACTCCTCGACCCACCCGACGACCACGGACACGCCGAGGACGAGCAGACCGCCCAGGGCGAGCAGGGCCGACGGCCGGCGGGCGTCGCGTCCGACCCAGACGCCCAGCGCCACGACCAGCAGCACGACGCCCAGGAGCGTCACCGGCAACGTCCAGGGACCGTTCTCCAGCAGCTCGGTGCTCACGCGGCCTCCTCGGTCGGAGGACCGAGGGTACCCGCGCGTCAGCCCAGCAGGGTCGCGGTGACGGTGTAGGTGCGGGTCTCACCGGGCGGGAGGTGGTCGAGGTCGGCGCGCTCGGTCAGCTCGACGTCCTCGGGCCGGGCGGGCAGCCCACGCCAGGTCTCGAGGCAGACGAACTCGCCGCCGTCGCGCATCCACAGCGTCACCCCGGTGAACCCGGTCCAGTCGAGCCGGACGCCACGGCCGGACGGCGCGCGGTAGGTCAGGCCCGTGCTCGCGACGTCCGGCATGATGACCGCGCCGTCGTCGAAGAGCCGCTCGCTCAGGCGCAGCTCGGTGCCGTCGACGACGGAGTCGAAGAGCTCGGGACGCAGCAGGTTGTCCGCCACGCGACGGAACGGCGCGGGCTCGGGGTGGTCGAACTCGACGACGTGCTCTTCGCGCTCGCCGTCCAGCGGCCACACGAACGCCGGGTGCCAGCCCAGGCCGTACGGGAGGGTGCGCTCGTCGCGGTTCTCGACGACGTAGGTCGTGGTGAGCGTTCGTCCGCGCAGCTCGTGGGTCACGTGCAGGCCGAAGGCGTAGGGGTAGTGCTCGCGCGTGGCGTCGCTGTCGCGCAGGCCCAGGACGACCCGGTCGGCGGACAGGTCGAGCACGTCGAAGTCGCTGTCGCGGGTGAAGCCGTGCTGCTTCATCGGGTGGGCCGTGCCGTCGACGACCACCTGGTCGTCGGGCACGCGGCAGATGATCGGGAACAGGATCGGGGCGGTGCGCCGCCACGCGTCGCCGGCCTGCCACAGGTGCTCGCGTCCCTCGGCGTCCCGCCAGGAGCGCGGCTCGGCACCGCGCGCGTTCACCTCGAGCGTCGACTCGGGGGTGCGCAGGGTCAGGCGGTCGGACACGGGTCCTCCTCGGACGGGTGGGGGTCCGGCCAGCCTAGGAGCGCCGCGACGGGGCCGCAGCCGGGGCCGGCGTGGCGTCCGCCACGGGGCGACGCGAGAAAAGTTCTCGGCCGATGTCGATCCACCGCGGTCCCGTTCGACGACATAGTGAGAGGCCGAGAAGCGGCCCGCGAACCAAGGAGACCCGTCATGGCCAGGTACATGCTCATCATGCGCAACAGCGGCTCGGTCGAGCTGCCTGAGGACATGGACTTCGAGGAGATCATCAACGCGATGGGCGCCTACAACGAGTCGATGATGAAGGCGGGCGTGCTGCTCGGCGGCGAGGGGCTCACGGACGCGTCCGAGGGTGCGGTCGTCGAGTTCACCACCGAGGCGCCGGTCGTCACCGACGGACCGTACGGCGAGACCCACGAGCTGTTCAACGGGTTCTGGACGCTGCAGGTGTCCAGCCGCGAGGAGGCGGTCGAGTGGGCCAAGCGCGCCCCGCTCGGGCCGGGCAACAAGATCGAGGTGCGTCGCATCACCGACGAGGCGGACTTCGAGGACTACGCCGACAACGAGTACGTCCAGAAGGAGAAGGAGTGGCGCCGCGAGCTGGGCACCGACGCCGGCACCACGTCCCCGGCCTGAGCCGATGAGCCAGGACGTCCACCGCGTCGTCGACGCCGTCTGGCGCATCGAGGGAGCCCGCATCGTCGCGACCCTCGCCCGCGTCACCGGCGACGTCGGCCTCGCGGAGGACGTGGCGGCCGAGGCGTGGTCGAGGCGCTCGAGACGTGGCCCGCCGGCGGCGTCCCGGCCCGTCCCGGCGCGTGGCTGACGACGGTCGCGCGCCGACGCGCGGTGGACGCCTTCCGCCGCCGGTCGGTGCAGGACGACCGCTACCGCCGGATCGCCCACGCGCTCGACGAGACGTCCGACCTCGCGTGGGAGCCGGTCGAGGACGACGTCCTGCGGCTGGTCCTGACCGCCTGCCACCCTGTGCTCTCGCGCGAGTCGCAGATCGCACTGACGCTGCGCGTGGTGAGCGGCCTGTCGACCCAGGAGGTCGCGCGCCTGCTCCTCGTCCCGGTGCCGACGGTGCAGGCGCGCATCACCCGGGCGAAGAAGACGCTGGCGGCGGCGCGGGTGCCGTTCGAGACGCCCGAGCCCGCGCAGTGGGCCGAGCGGCTGTCGTCGGTGCTGCACGTCGTCTACCTCGTCTTCACCGAGGGCTACGCGGCCACCGAGGGCGACCGATGGGTCCGCACCGAGCTGGCCGAGGAGGCGCTGCGGCTCGGACGCGTGCTGGCCGGGCTGCTGCCGCGCGAGCCGGAGGTGCACGGCCTGGTGGCGCTCATGGAGCTGCAGGCGTCCCCGGTTCGCCGCCCGGGGTGGCCGCCGGGACGGGTCGCCGGTGCTGCTCG
>NZ_JBNFNZ010000226.1:0-3949 GCF_057364525.1 Aeromicrobium sp. PFPM2_SD2 | reverse complement strand
GGTCGACCACCGTCCACGACCAAGCGGTCCGGACGCTCGACGGTGGTGCGGCAGGCCAGCGTCTCGACCCCGGCCCCGCGCAGCCGCAGGCCTCGCGCGCGGTAGGCGGCCAGCAGCCGCTCGTCGGAGGTCCGCAGCGGCGACCCGGGCACGTACACGTCCGCGAGGGCGGCCGGGCGTCGTGCTCGAGCGCGGCCGTCCGCCGCGCGTCGAGCGACTCCAGCACGACGCAGCCGGCGTCGGTGCGGGCGAAGGTGGTGAGCAGGACGAGCAGCCAGTCGATCATCGGCCCAGCGTGCGCCCCGGCGGCCGAGCCGGGCCGGGCGTCGTCCACAGCCGGAGTACGGTGAGGCCATGGCCTCTGCGGACGTCCCCGGCGGACTCGTGACGATCGCCGACCGGTTCGGCGCGGCGGCGCTCGACTACGAGGAGGCGTGGGACCTGCAGCGCCAGCTGCACGCGGCCCGGGTCGAGGGCACCGGCCCCGACACCCTGCTGCTGCTCGAGCACCCGCCGGTCTACACGGCCGGCAAGCGCACCGAGCCGTGGGAGCGGCCCCAGGACGGCTCGAAGGTCGTCGACGTCGACCGCGGCGGCAAGATCACCTACCACGGTCCCGGCCAGCTGGTCGGCTACCCGATCGTCCGGCTGCCCGCCCACGTGTACGTCGTCGACTACGTGCGCCGGGTCGAGGAGGCCGTCATCCGCGCCCTCCGCGACCTCGGCGTGACCACCGGACGCGTGCCCGGCCGCTCCGGCGTCTGGCTCGCCGCCGGCGACGGGCGTCCCGAGCGCAAGGTCTCGGCCATCGGCATCCGCGTCTCGCGCGGCGTCACGATGCACGGGTTCAGCCTCAACTGCGACATGGACATGAGCGCGTACGACCGGTTCGTGCCGTGCGGCATCTCCGACGCCGGCGTCACCAGCCTGGCCCTCGAGCTCGGCCGGCCGGTGGACGTCCGCGAGGCCGCCGCGGCCGTGGAGCCGCACCTGCGCGACCTGCTCGCCTGGGAGCCGTACACGGCGTCCCCGGACATCGAGCGCGCGACCGACGCCCACCCGTCGATCGCGCTGCTCTAGCCCACGCCGGCGTCACTCGGCCAGGCGCAGGGCCTCCTTGTAGCCGATCTTGTCGCCGGTGCGCAGCAGCGTCCGCTCGAACACCCGGGCCCCGAGCCGCACCAGCAGGAACGCCGCCAGCACCGTGCCGCCCAGCGCGACGGCCACCTGCCACCACGGCACGTCGCCCTCGGCCATGCGGGCCGGCATCATCATCGACGAGACGACCGGCACCATCGAGACGACGGTCTTGAGCGACTCCCCACCGAGCACGGCCAGGAAGTACGGGCCCATCACCAGCATCTGGGCCGGCAGCGTCGTCGACTGCAGGTCCTGCTGGCGCGAGGCCAGCGAGCCGGCGACCGACCACAGGCTGGCCAGCGCGACGAACCCGACGAGGAAGAACAGCACGTACCAGGCGAGCGGGGCCCCCACCACGTCCAGCAGGTCGTCCTGCCCGGTCGCGGCCAGCGCCGCGACGCCGGCCACGACGAACAGCAGCACCTGACCCAGCGCCAGCGCGGTGTTGGCGGCGATCTTGCCCCACAGCAGCTGCCGGATCGGGACGGCGGCGGCCAGGATCTCCACGACCCGGCTCTCCTTCTCCTGCGTGATGCTGCCGGCGATCGTCATGCCGAAG
This sequence comes from Aeromicrobium sp. PFPM2_SD2, assembly GCF_057364525.1. Classification (NCBI taxonomy): domain Bacteria; kingdom Bacillati; phylum Actinomycetota; class Actinomycetes; order Propionibacteriales; family Nocardioidaceae; genus Aeromicrobium; species Aeromicrobium sp. PFPM2_SD2. The sequence goes on along the minus strand of NZ_JBNFNZ010000226.1, from coordinate 2,250 downwards.
CCGATCGCGGTGAGGAAGAACAGCAGCACGAAGACGAACGAGACGGCCTGGCGGGCACCGGCCTGGGACGCGGCCGGGTCGAGCAGGCGCTCGTCCACGGCCGCTCCCGCTCGACGCGCGGCCAGGTCGGACCGTCCTGGGCCTGGGGCGGTTGGCCGCGATCGCGGACGAGCGCGCGGCGACCGACAGGGCGGACGACAGCGTCGAGTCGACCTCGCGGTCGCCGGACGACCTCCCAACCGCTGTCGCGGGCGACGAGCGCGGCGTCGGCGTCGCCGTCGCGGACCGCGGTCTCGGCCGCGTCGACGTCGTCGTAAGTCTCGCTCGTGACGACCACGCGGTCGTCGGTGCTGCGGGCCACGTCGGAGGCGGCCTCGACCACCCGGGCGGCGGTCGCGTCGGTGACGGCGACCGTGCGGTCCTGGTCGCGGCCCTGGAACCAGTGCACGCCCACGATGAGCAGCACGAGGCCGAGGACGGAGATGGCGGTCGACCAGCGGAAGGCCTTGGCCCGGACCTGGACGGCGGCCTCGCGGCGCGCGACGACGCGCCACATGCCGCGGGTGCTGGGATCGGTGCGCTCGCTCATCGGGTGGCCTCTCGGAAGATCTCGGACAGGGGCGGACGGACGACGGTGACCTCGTGGACGTCCGCGCGCTCCACGAGGGTGCGGACGAGGGCGGGCACGTCGAGGCCGTCCAGCTCGACGAGGCCGGACGGACCGTCGACGTCCAGGACCCGCACGCCCGGGACGTCGCGCAGCCACGCGGCGTCGCTGCCGAGCCGGACGCGGTGGCGGTCGCCCCCGCGCCCGCGCAGCTCGTCGACGGTGCCGGCGGCCACGAGGCGTCCGGCGGACAGCACGACGAGGTCGTCGCACAGTCGCTCGACCAGGTCGAGCTGGTGGCTCGAGAAGAGCACCGGCAGGTCCTTGGCCTCGGCCCGGAGCAGCTCGACCATCGAGTCGACGGCCAGCGGGTCCAGGCCGCTGAACGGCTCGTCCAGCACCAGCGCGGTCGGGCCGTGGACGAGCGCGGCGGCGATCTGCACGCGCTGCTGGTTGCCCAGCGACAGCGTGTCGAGCAGGTCCCCGGCCCGGCCGGTGAGCCCGAAGTGCTCGAGCAGCTCGTCGGTGCGCTGGCGGGCGCGCCGGCGTCCAGGCCGTGCAGGCGGGCGAAGTACACGAGCTGGTCGGCGACGGTCATGCGCGGGTACAGGCCGCGCTCCTCGGGCATGTAGCCGAAGCGGCGGCGCTCAGCGGCGCTGACCGGGCGGCCGTCCCACAGGACGCGGCCGGACGTCGGCGCCAGGACGCCCATCATCATCCGCATCGTGGTGGTCTTGCCGGCGCCGTTGGCGCCGACGAAGCCGGTCATGCGTCCGGGACGGACCTCGAACGACACGTCGTCGACGACGACGGCGTCGCCGAAGGCGCGGGTCAGGGACTCGACGGTGATCATGACCGCGACGCTACGGACGCCGCGCGGTCGCCCGCATCGGCCGCGCGGCCACTTCTGGATGGCCGCGCGGACGAGGCGCTCAGGCGTCGCGGCCGACGAGCCCCGACTCGTAGGCCACGACGACGGCCTGCACCCGGTCGCGGGCGCCGGTCTTGGCCAGCACGCGCGAGACGTGCGACTTCACCGTGGCGCCGCTGACGTGCATCTCGCGGGCGATCTCGGCGTTGCTCAGGCCGCGGGCGAGCAGCACCAGCACGTCGCGCTCGCGGTCGGTGAGGTCGGCGACGCGGGCGTCGAGCTCGCGCGACCCGAGCGCGGTGGAGCGGGCGATGACCCGGGCGGTGACCTCGGGAGCCAGCAGCGCCTGCCCGGCGGCCACGCGGCGGATGGCCGCGACGAGGTCGTCCGGCGGGCTGGTCTTGAGCAGGAAGCCGCTGGCCCCGGCACGCAGCCCGGCGAACAGGTACTCGTCGTCGTCGAACGTGGTGAGGATGACGACCTTCGTGCCCGGGTGGTCGGCGACGACGCGCTCGGTGGCGGCGATGCCGTCGGTGCCGGGCATCTGCACGTCCATGAGGACGACGTCCGGCGCGAGGGCCGCGACCTGGCGGACGGCCTCCTCGCCGTCGCGCGCCTCGCCGACGACCTCCACGTCGTCCTCGACCTCGAGGATCATGGCGAAGCGGCCCGCAGCAGCTGCTGGTCGTCCACCAGCAGGACGCGGATCGGGGCGCTCACGAGCCGCCCTCCGCCGGCACGCGGACCCGGACGCGGAAGCCGCCCTGCGGGC